>CAZNCD010000144.1:0-1501 GCA_964571575.1 uncultured Candidatus Peribacteria bacterium | reverse complement strand
CCCCGCAATGTACGCATGTTATAATTCACTCGCAATGAAAACGGATTTTATAATCATCGGATCGGGAATAGCAGGACTGAATTCGGCTTTAAATGCGGCAAAATTTGGTAAAGTTTTAATTGTTACAAAAAAACACCTCGTAAATTCCAGCACAAATTTCGCACAAGGCGGAATCGCGGCGGTACTCAATAAAACCGACAATTTCAAAAAACACATCGCAGATACGATGACCGCCGGCTGCTTCCATAACGATAAACGCGCAGTTGAATTCATGGTAAAGCACGGCCCGGAAGCCATAAAAAAACTTATTAACATCGGCGTACAATTTAATATTTGCAATCAGGATATCTGCCTCACTCGTGAAGGCGGTCACTCCAAAAACAGAATTGCATATTCAGGCGACCATACAGGCGAAGAAATTGAAAAAACACTTGTAAAAATGGTCAAAAAAAATCGCAATATTACAATTTTGGAAAACGCATTCGCGCTGAATCTGATTGTCAAAAATCGCGCATGTTTCGGCATTCAAATCATCCGCAACAACAAAATTGAAAACATATTTGCGCGTGCTGTAATCCTCGCAACAGGCGGCGCGGGACAAATCTACAAATACACAACAAATCCGGAAATTGCGACCTGCGACGGAATCGCGATGGCTCTACGCGCGGGCGCGCTGGCGGAAGATATGGAGTTCATTCAATTCCATCCAACAGCGCTTGCGATACAACGAAAACCGCTGTTTTTGCTTTCCGAATCTTTGCGAGGAGAAGGAGCAATTTTGATAAATTCAAAAAACGAAAGATTCATGGAAAAAGCGCACAAGTTAAAAGATCTTGCGCCAAGAGACATTGTAGCCAGAGAGATTTATCGCCAACAAAAATCCGGCACGGTTTATCTTGATATCTCGCATGAAAAAGCCAACTTCATCCGCAAACGCTTTCCGAGAATCTACTCAACTCTTAAGCGCAAATATAAACTTGATTTAACTCGTGAAAAAATTCCGGTAACTCCGGCCGCACATTACCTCTGTGGCGGAATAAAAGTAAATTTAAAAGGCAAAACCGGCATCAAAAATCTTTATGCTTTCGGTGAAATGACGCGTACGGGCGTACACGGCGCAAACAGACTCGCGTCCAATTCTTTGCTTGAAGCAATGGTTTTCAGCGAACAAATAAGCGCGCAAATAAAACGCGCAAAACATCCCGCGAAAATCGCGCCGACGCCAAAATTAAAACTTATAAAATCAGTGCGGGAAGCACACAAAGCCAAAATAAAAATCAAATCTCTGATGTGGAAAAACGTGGGCATACTCCGCACAAAGCTACAACTTGAACAAAACCTGCGCGAACTCCAAAAACTCGCGCGGCTTCTTCCAAAATCCGGCACGAACATTGAAATCGCGGAAACAAAAAATATGCTGTTGGCTGCGGAAATAATAACTTGTGCGGCTTTGCAAAGAAAACACTCACTCGGCTGCCATTTCATGGTTTAAAAAACGCCG
>CAZNCD010000143.1:0-1573 GCA_964571575.1 uncultured Candidatus Peribacteria bacterium | reverse complement strand
AGGCGACTTATCCAAAGAACAAGTTGCCAACGCCGAGATTAAAAACTCTTATTAACGAGGAGTTCCAAAAACAAAAGCTGGATATGGCGAGCTTGATGGCGATTTTGTTTGCGCTTGGGCAAGCTCAAGATTCGAAAGAATTGATCAATATAGCCGGAGCTTTTTCAGACAGATTTCCGGTAATAGAAACATTTTTGGCCGAATTCAAATCGTACGAGAAGAAAACACTCGAAAAAGACATTTCGGGAATAGTTAAAAAGGTGGTTGCGCGCGATCCCGTGAAAGCCGCAACAATCGCAAAAGACGCAATGTCGTCGGGGATGACGCTTGAAAAATTAACCGAAAAATATCCGGAAATAAAAAATTATTTATAAAAATATGACAACAGTACAGCCATTAAGACCAGATGAAGAAATATTAGAGCCGGAAGGCAAAGAACGGATTAGGGCGCTGGTTGACGTTTCACTGGATAAGCCGGCGATAAAAACAAAAATACAAGATTTATTGACAGCGCCAGGTAATTTAATAGATGTTTTCGATGGGCTGGAAGATGCTCTTAAAAAACATGTAGGACCTACGGAACTCGAAAAAATTAAAAGAGAAGCAACAAAAATTATAGAGGATCAATTAAGCAAATATATTATTAAAGAACATACAAAAAAACCGAAAGAGGAAGTTGATAAAATTACAAGCGAAAATCTCAGGCCGGAAGTCGAGAAAATAATTGAAGATTTGAGAAAAGAGGCGATAAAAGCGGATCCGGCGTTAGCTTTTAAAACACTGGAAAATATACAAGCTGCGGGAGTTTTGACTCCAGAACAAAACGCACTGCTTTCACTAATCCGGGTTCTTAAAGAAACAGCCCGCGCAGCCCAGAACAATACTCCGGAACGCTAGGAAAGAGTTATCAAACAGGGCGGTGAATATTATTGGCATACGGTCCCGAGCAAATTTGAGGCGTGGCACGAAGGCTATGAAGGCAACGCTTTGCTTGGAGAAATGCCGATGACAAAGGTTAAAAGAAAAGAATTAACGCCCGCGGATAAAACGCAATATGAAGCGTATAAATCAAGCAAAGAAGCGGAGCGCGGCGAATTTTACAAAATTCTTGATGACATCGCCGCTATTCCGATAGACGCCGCCCGCGCCGCATCAGACGCAACAGGCGACTATATAAAAGACGAAGCGCACAAATTTTTCAACGATTTTGCTAAAATGCCGCCCGATAAACAAAAAATATTTGCACGTTTTGAAGGACTTTTACTTAACGGTTCATACGATCCCAAATCTTGCATCAGACGGATTTTTTCTTACCTCAACGCCGCCTTCGGTGAAAAAGGAAGATTCATTGAAAAGCGGGAATATTTAAATAAAGACGAAAAACAAAATTTACTGGATAAGCTTGATATAGCTGAAGATATAGTTACGCAGTTGCTCGCGGTTATGCCCGCGCCGCCCCCTGACAGATACGACTTTTTGAAAAAACTTAAAAAAGCAATATCAACATGCGGAAAAGACGAAAAAGAAATTTATCTCAAATATGTGCATTTGAGAGGAACAATTGACGCGGATA
>CAZNCD010000142.1:0-1629 GCA_964571575.1 uncultured Candidatus Peribacteria bacterium | reverse complement strand
ATCAATTCCTTCAAAAAAAGCAGAACCGTTTAAATTGTGGCTTGCTCGTGTCGGAAAAGAAAGAATTGACGAAATCACCGATCCGGAATTGGCCGTGAATAGAGCAAAATCAATATACGAGAAAAAGGGTTATTCCAAGGAGTGGATAGATAAACGTTTGCGCGGAATTGCCGTGAGATACAGTTTGACTGATGAATGGAATGATAGAGGCGTTAAAAACCGTCTTGAATATGCAATTTTAACAAATGACATTATGCAAGGTGCGTTTGATATGAAAGTTGAAGAATATAAAAAGTTTAAAGATTTGGATAAGGAAAATTTACGCGACCATATGACTGATTTGGAAATTATTTTAATTATGCTTGGTGAAGCGACAACAACTGGAATTACGAAAGTCAAAGATTCTCACGGATTCAAAAAACTTGATAAGGATGCCAAAAACGGAGGCAAAGTTGTCGGCAGAACCCGAAAAGATATTGAAAAGCAGACCGGAAAATCCGTGTGTTCAAGAGAAAATTATTTGGAGAAACCGCAAAATAAAAAGCTGATTGATAATGGAGCGTGATATACTTGATTTGTGATTGATTTATTTTTAAAAAACGGCAAAGTTGTTTTTCCTGACGGAGTTCGCGAGACTAATATTGGTATAAAAAATGGGAAAATAACACTTGGAAATGGCGAGGCGAAAGAGGTAATTGATTGCGCCGGACTTTATATTTTGCCGGGCTTGATTGATGCGCACGTACATATGCGGACGCCGGGTTTGACGCATAAAGAAGATTTTAAAACAGGTTCTTTTGCGTGCGCGGCCGGTGGAATTACAGCTTTTTTGGATATGCCGAACACTGTTCCGGCGACAGTGAGTTTTGATGCGCTTGAGAAAAAAAAGCGTTTGGCGGAGCAAGATTCGATTGTTAACTTTGGGTTTTTTGTCGGCGCAACCGGCGATAATCTGAATGAAATAAAACGAGTGAAAAATATCGCCGGAGTGAAAGTTTATTTTGGCGCGCATTATAAAGATATATCCGTTAAAGACAAGAGTGTTTTGGAAGAGCTTTTTAAATGGGGCGGAGCACAAATCGTTGTTCATGCTGAAAGCGAAAAAGGGCCATATGAAGCCGTGAAACAAGTTTTGCATTTGACGAAAAAATATAACGCGAGGGTTCATATTGCGCATGTTTCGAGCCGCGAAGAAATTGAAGAAATCAAAAAATTTAAAACAGGAAAAGTGACATGTGAGACTGCGCCGTATTATTTATTTTTGACGGAAAATTTTGCGAAAGTAAATCCGCGGATTTCCGGTTTGGGCGATCAAAACGCGCTTTGGCGGGCGATCGATGAGGGCGTGATTGATATAATTGCGACTGATCACGCGCCGCATCTGAAAGGCGAGAAAGGGAAATCGTTTGCGAAGGCGCCAGCCGGAGTTCCGGGCGTTGAGACCGCATTGCCGCTTATGCTTAACGCTGTTAACGAGGGGCGAATTGATTTGATGAAGGTTGTAAAATTGATGTGTGAAAATCCCGCAAGAATTTTTAGCATTAAAAATAAAGGAAAAATCGCGGAGGGTTTTGATGCGGATTTGGTTGTTGTGGACATGGGAATGTGTCGCCGCGTTGAAAATCAAAA
>CAZNCD010000141.1:0-1679 GCA_964571575.1 uncultured Candidatus Peribacteria bacterium | reverse complement strand
AAAAGCGCAATCGCAAGCAAAAAATTCATCAAAACTCCCGCAACTACTATTCTAGCCTTGGCTCCAAGGGATTTTGAAACAAAACTTTCAGGATCGCGAAGCGTTTTTCCGTCTTTCGAATCCTCGCCAAGCAAACGGCAAAATCCTCCAAAAGGAAGCGCGTTGATTGAATAAAGAACGCCGTTATAATGAAATCCCCATATTTTTGGCGGCAAACCAAAACCGAATTCTTCAACTTTAACACCGTTACGCCGAGCAACAATAAAGTGCCCGAATTCATGTATCAAAACAACAATCGAAAAAACAATTATAAAAGCTATTATTGTGAGGAGGAGATCCATGGTTTAATTATAAATCATAAATTTAAAATTTCATAATGTCTTCCTCTTTCTGCTTCGCCAAATCATCAATCTGTTTATTATAACCGTCCACTTTTTCCTGCAGTTTCTTTTCGGCGATTTTAAGCTCATCCTCGGAAATTTGTCCGGCTTTTTCCATGTCCTTGAATTTCGTATTCATTTGCTGGCGTACGGAACGAATCGCGATTTTGGCTTCTTCCGCGATTTTGCCGACAACTTTTGCAAGTTCGCGCCTGCGTTCTTCCGTCAACGGAGGAATATTGATTCTGATAACAACTCCGTCATTAACCGGAGGAAGATTCAAGCCGGAAATTTGGATCGCTTTCTCAACCGCGCTAAGCAAACCTTTGTCCCAAGGTTGAATCTGGATTGTTTTTGAATCAGGGGTCGTAATACTTGCAACACTTTTCAAGGGCTGGGTTATACCATAGGCTTCAACCACAATATGTTCGACAAGCATCGGGGAAGCTCTGCCGATCTGCAATCGCGCAAACTCGGTTTTCATATAATCAAGCGTTTTTTTAAAAGAAATTTCGGCTTCATCGAGAAGATTTGGAGATAGCATAAAATTTGGGTTAATTGATAATTGTACCGACCGCCGGCGCGAATCCGGAAATGCGCCGCAAAACGGCTTTCTTCAAATTTCCTTTTTTATACAGATTAAATACGACTATCGGAATTTTTTTGACCATACACAAAGATATAGCATTCAAATCCATAATGCCAAGTTTTTTTTCAATCACTTGTTTGTATTTTAAATTTTTGAACGGACTCGCGTGTTTAAATTTGTTTGGATCTTTATCGTAAACAAAGTCAACATTCGTGGCTTTTGCGATTAAATCGCATTTTAATTCTATCGCGCGCATGGCCGATGCCGTGTCCGTTGTCACAAAAGGCTTCCCCGTGCCGCCGGAGCAAATCAGAACATCAAAAGACTTCAAAAGCTTATCGGCGCTGCGCGGATTATACGAATCCATCACAGTGGGCGCCGCTAAAGCAGTTACGGCTTTTGTTTTAATGCCAACACCGTTAAAAACGTTTTCTATAATCAGACCGTTCATAATCGTCGCAAGCATTCCGATATTATCCGAATCAACTCGATCAAGATTTAGATGCGCGTTATCTCTATGACGCCAAATATTCCCTCCGCCGATTATTATCACAAACTTGCAACCCTTTTTTATTAATTCTTTTATATCCGCGGCGATGCGTTTTAAATTCGCCAATTCAACTCCTTTTCTGTCCCCGACAAAAACCTCTCCGGATAATTTAAGTAAAATTCTTTTATAAATAATCCCCATTTTTTTATTAATATGTACC
>CAZNCD010000140.1:0-1683 GCA_964571575.1 uncultured Candidatus Peribacteria bacterium | reverse complement strand
TATCAAAGTCAACGCGCCCCACGCCTGAATTTTTCCAAACAATAAAGTTTTTCCGCCGTGGTTTTTAAAATAATTTTCAGCCGAAGTGAGCTTGTTTTCATCTATTTTCAAATAATGCCCGAAGCGGCGTATAAAAGGTCTTCCGCCGAATTTCCCGATCGAATAATACAAAGTGTCGCCGGCAAAATCCGCGAACACGACAATCGCATAAGCAATCCATAACATAAACAATCCTTTTGAGCTCAAAAAACCCGCTATCACGGTTATAATCGGCCCTTCTATAACCGCAATCGGGAAAAGCAGCATATATTTGTACGCGAGGAGCAGATTTATTATTTTAGTCAGAGAAATAAACATTTAGATTTTGTATTCTTGATATATTATACGATAAAAAAATAAAATTTGGTGCATATTGCAAGTGAAAGGCTAAATCGATAGAATAAACACATGAATATTTTTATTAAAGACGCGTCACAGCACATTGACGCCGAAATTACAATCCGCGGCTGGATGTTCAATAAGCGCAGCAGCGGCAAAATTCACTTTTTAGAGATGCGCGACGGGACCGGGACGATTCAGGGGATTGTTTTTGTTCCGAATGTAGCGCCGGAAGTCGCAGAAAAAACCGCAAAACTCACGATTGAATCTTCGGCCGCGCTTACCGGCACAATTTCAAAACATCCAAAACTCGCGGACACATACGAGCTTCAGGTTAAAGATATCCAAATTTATAATCTCGCGCCGGATGATTATCCAATCGCTAAAAAAGAGCATGGTCCGGATTTTCTTTTAGATAACCGTCATTTATGGCTTAGGTCAGCCAAACAAGCCGCAGTCCAGCGAGTGCGGAATGCAATTATTAACGCGACTTATGAATATTTGAACGCGCAGGGTTTCATAAAAATAGATTCACCGATTTTGACTCCCGCGGCATGCGAAGGCACAACCGAGCTTTTTGAAATAAAATATTTTGAAGAAGGGTCGGCCTATCTTACGCAATCAGGTCAGCTTTATCTTGAAGCCGCAATCGCAAGCGTCGGAAGATGCTTTGATTTTGGTCCGGTTTTTCGCGCGGAGAAATCCAAAACGCGGAGGCATTTAACCGAATTTTGGATGATGGATGCGGAAGCCGCGTTCATAGAACACGATGAAAATCTGGAAATTCAGGAGAAGCTCGTTGCTTGCATCGTCGAAAAATGTCTCGAGCGCAACGCGAACGATTTCAAAACCCTTGAACGCGACACCGCGCCGCTCCAAAAAATCAAACCGCCTTTTTATAGAAAAACACACGCGGAAGCTGTTAAAGAGCTTCGCGAGATGGGTTCGGATATTACAGAAAATATCGATCTTGGAGGCGATGATGAAACAATGCTTTCTCAAAAATACGACAAACCGATTTTTGTTGAAAAATATCCGGCGAAAATAAAAGCTTTTTACATGAAGCGCGATCCAAAAGACGAAACCCGCGCGCTTTGTGCGGACCTTCTCGCGCCGGAAGGATACGGCGAAATCATCGGCGGTTCCCAGCGCGAAGATGATTATGACACGCTTTTAACGCGCATCCGCGAGCATCAGCTGCCGGAGGCAGCCTTTAAATGGTATCTTGATTTGCGAAAATACGGCTCGGTTCCGCACAGCGGTTTTGGCTACGGTCTCGAACGTCTTGTAACATGGATTTGCGGC
>CAZNCD010000139.1:0-1687 GCA_964571575.1 uncultured Candidatus Peribacteria bacterium | reverse complement strand
TAAAAGATGTTTTTGAAAAATATTCCGGTCAGGTTTTAAGACTTATGTATTTGCAAAAACATTATAGGGCGCCGCTTGATTTTTCATGGGATTTGGTTGATGCCGCAAAAAACGGACTGGCGCGAATACACGAATTTTCAACAAAATTGGCGCAGTATAACGTTGTTGGCGACGAAGCTGTTGATATCGATGGATTTTTGAAAAAATTCGAGAAAGCCATGGATGATGATTTTGAAACGCCGGAAGCCTTGGCCGCGCTTTTTGATTTTATAAACAATGTAAATAAAGCGATAAGCAAAGGTTTTTCCATGGATACAAAAGCAAAAATCATGGAAGCGTTGAAACGCGTTGATTTGGTTTTTGGGATTATTTTTTCACCGGAAAAAATCCCGCATGAAATTGTTGTTTTAGCCAATGAACGTTTAACTGAAAGACATAACAAAAACTTTGAACGCGCCGACGAGATCAGAAAAGAAATTGTCGATAAAGGTTATGATATAGAAGATGCTTCGAGCGGATATATCTTAAAGAAAATTTAAAAAAGTTTTTCCGTGATTTTATATATATCCCCCGCTCCCATCACGATTATCACATTGTAGTTTTTAGCATTGCGCTTGATGAATTTAATTGTATTTTTAAAGCCGCGGCCATTATGAACTTTTGCGTGATGCCGCGATAATTCAGCGACAAATTGTTCAATTGTGATCGGTTTTTTCTTTTTTTCGCGGCCGATGACGTCGTAAATGTTCGGTGTAATTATTTCATCCGCATCTGAAAACGCGCGGCCAAATTCTTTTAAAAATGATTTTGTGCGAGCATATTGATGAGGCTGATAAACACACAAAAATTTGGCGTGCGGGAATTTTTCGCGGGCCGCCTTAAGCGTCGCTTTTATTTCCACCGGATGATGAGCATAATCGTCATAAATCAACGTGCGCCCCAACTTTCCTTTAAATTCAAATCTGCGCCAGCTGCCTTTATATTCATTGAGAGATTTTATGATTTTATTCATCGGACATCCTGCGAGTTTCGCGGCTTCTACGGCCAAAAGTGCGTTTGAGCGATTGTGTTCGCCCGGAATCGACAATCTGAGTTTTTTCTCAAGAGATTGATCCATATAAATAATTTTAGAGTGTGATTTTTTAACTGCCGCAAGAACGCGTTTATTATTTTTGTGAATTATAAGATAACCGTCATGTTTTATCATCGATGCGAATTCTTTGAACGCTTTGAGGTAATTTTTTGAATTTTTGTAATAATCAAGATGATCGCTGTCGATATTTGTAATTATCATTATATGTGGATGTAAATTTAAAAACGCACGTTTGTATTCACACGCTTCAAGAACCGCCCATTTGCTTTTTCCAAAGCGAAAATTGCCGTGCGGGAGATACTGCGTTTTTGTACCTATAATAACCGTTGGATCTTTTCCGCAATCAATTAAAACTTTTGAAATCATTCCTGCAACAGTGCTTTTCCCGTGAGTTCCGGCAACGCAGATATTTTTATAATCGACCGTGAATTTTCCAAGCGCTTCCGGATAGCTCATTTGTTTGATTTTACGATGTTGAGCCTCTGTTCTTTCCGGGTTTGTTTTCTCAGCGGCCAGAGTATAAACAACAAGCGAGCAATCCGGCGGGATATTTTGCGCGCGGTGCCCGATGGAAATTTTTATTCCTTTTTGCGT
>CAZNCD010000138.1:0-1727 GCA_964571575.1 uncultured Candidatus Peribacteria bacterium | reverse complement strand
AGAAGATCTTGCCCGCGCGTATCTCCATGCGTTTTTAATTTCAAAAGACGAATATGTTTACAGATTGCTCCAAAAATTCCACTACAAATTATCTTTTCAAGACAATCAGCATGGTGTTGATACAAGCAGGCTCATAAACGAACTCCGCGAGATCGAAGCATTCTTAAGCCAATATCCGGTTGCGCCGCATCTGAAAACAAATATGTACAGCAAAAAATGGGACAGGTATAGAAGCATTGTCGCGGCCATGATTAAAACAATCGAAACATGGGAATCCGGCGATCAATCAAAAAAAGACCCCGCTGTTCTTGTCGAAAATCTTAAAAACATTCTTAAAATATATATGGTCGGAACGAAATCATAAATCTTTATCTTGATGTATTCTGCTTCCGGTTGATTTTTTTTGACCCTGATATTTTCCGTTATACGGTTGCGCCGCCGCCTGATCCATTTTGCAAAAAACAAGCTGGCAAACGCGGCGTCCGGCTTTTAATTTAATAGGCAATGAATTTGCATTATAAAGTTCAAGCGTGATATTGCCTTCAAATCCCGGATCAACCCAGCCCGCATTTTGTATAAAAAGCCCGATTCTTCCGATTGAGCTTCTCCCTTCCACAAAAGCCGTGAGATCGCGCGGCAATTTTATGTATTCGCGCGTGGTTGCGAGCAAAAATGAATGCGGAGGAATCGTTATTTCATCCGATTCGATTTCACGATATTTGATTTCGCCTTCAAGCGTTACAGACTCCGTGCGATTTTCATCCAAAACCAAATAATGGCTTCCAAGCGTGCAATCTATTGATGCCGGCTGAATCGAATGACTTCCGAGAGGCTCAATCTTGAGCTCGCCGGACTCGATCATCAACTTTAAAGTTTTATCGGATAAAATCATAGCACAATTATAACATATATGAATTTAGGCGTTTTAAGGCTATAATAAAGCCGAATTATGAATCAAAACACCAAAAGAACATTGGGATTTTTTCTCACCCACGCAAAGCGTTATAAGTGGAAAGTCTTGCTTATATTATTCCTGTTGGCTTTCGCGGTTTTTTCAGACATGGCAATTCCGCTTTTATACAAAAACTTTTTCAACACACTCATAAGCGGAGATGATAAAGATTTAATAGTCAAAACTCTTATTACGATCATCATATATATTTTGGGGCTGGACATTGCTTCATGGATAGGATGGAGAGGCGCGGGTTTTATAAATAACTTTTTCCAGCCAAAAGCGACAGCCAATATTTACAATGAATGTTTTGAATATATGCACGGACACTCTTATTCATTTTTCGGGGATAATTTCACCGGTGCTCTGGTTAAAAAAATAAACCGTATATCGCGCTCGTTCGAAGGGATGACGGATAAAATCTATTGGGATCTTTTTCCGCTTACGCTTCGTGTTTTAGTGGTTCTGGTGGTTCTATTTTTTATACATTATATGCTTGGCGTGATGATTTTTGCGTGGACGATTATTTTTCTTGCGATCAATTATTTCCTTTCGATTTACAAACTTAAATTCGATCTCAAAAAATCAGAAGCCGACACAAAAATTACGGCGGTGCTGGCGGACACGATTTCAAACAATATAAACATAAAGCTGTTTTCAAGTTTCGCGTTTGAAAGTGAAAAATTTGCCGACGCAACGGAGAATTGGCGCAGAAAAGTAAAAAAAACATTCGACATCGATACAATAATAAACGCCGTTCAGGCGCTTTTTATGA
>CAZNCD010000137.1:0-1810 GCA_964571575.1 uncultured Candidatus Peribacteria bacterium | reverse complement strand
GAATTTTTTCTGATTTTTCCATATTTTTTCGGTTAGATGTCTGCTTATATTCTCGTCCGCGCAAGCCGAAAAGTAAAGCTTTTATACGGAAAATCCCTTGCGAAAATTGAAGGTGAGTATATACTCACTATATGATATGAATATTTATTTCCTCGCGCCGCGCCGTTTAATTTTTCTGACACGCAGAAAGCGCGAAGCGCGCAGAACACGCAGAAAGCGCGAAGCGCGCTTTCGCAAAAATTTCCGGTAAATGTTAATATAAAACCATGAAACTTTTTCGCTACCTCAAAAAAATCTTTTACATAATTCCGCCGATTCCCATGAAGGTGCAGTTTGAAATAACAAACGCATGCAACCTTGCATGTTCGATGTGTCCGCGCACGAAACTCGGTACAGGCGACGCGCATATGGATTACAGTCTTTATTTGCGCATTCTTGATAAGCTCGCCGGCGTTGAACGCGTTTATCTAACCGGTTGGGGAGAGCCGCTTTGTTATCCGCATATTTTCGATGCCGTAAAAGAAGCGAAAAAGCGCGGCCATTTTGTCAGCATCACGACAAATTCCGTTTTGATGACCGATGAAAATCAGAAAAAACTGATTGATTCCGACATTGATCAGGTTGTGTTTTCCGTGGATTCGATTACGGATTTTTCAGGCGACGGTCATAGAAATGAAACGGGTCTCAAAAACATCATCAACTTCATAAAACTGGCTCACGCGCACAATAAACCGGATATTTCGCTTCAGTCGTGCAACCAGAAAAATCGTGAGCATGATTTGTTCGATGTGATAAATTTTGCAAGCCGCAACAATATAAAAAAAGTGGAAATTCTGCGTCTTGATACGCGTTTTGTGCCAAACCTTGCTCGGCCGACTTTTAAAGAAGAACAAGCAACCTTGCGTCGCGCCGTAAAACTTGGCCGTTTGCTTGGCGTTGAAGTCAACAGCATCCAGTATTCGCTCGGGAGCGGTCTTTACGCGCGTTTATTCAAATTATTGCGTCATCAATTTCATTGGCTTAATACAAGAATGAATAAGCCGTGTCTTAAAGTTCAGGATTATTTATATGTAAACGTGCGCGGTTTTGGAACGCCTTGCTGCATGTTGCCGCATCATTCAATAGGAGATCTTGGCGTGCAAACTCTCGCGGAAGTTTGGAACAGCGCTGACATGAAAAAATTCAGAAAATGCGGCGCGGCAACGGTCTGCAAAAAATGCGATATAATGAATTTGAAATATAAATCATAAAACTTATGGAAACAAAAAATGTGCAGTTTGCCAAACCGGGTGTTCAAGCCGGTGCGCGCATTACTCCAACTTTTTTCGGCAAGGTGATGTTCTTTTTCGGACTTGCGATTTTTATGTCGTGCGTTGGCGCGTACGCGGGGTTTGTTTATTTTCTGCCGAAAATAATAATTTCTCAAGGGATCATTTACGGAATCTTTGCGCTTGAACTGATTCTCGTTTTCACGGCCCGTCTTTGGATGCGCCGCCGTCCGATAAATTACATACTTTTTTCGATTTTTACGTTGCTGACAGGCATCACAATCGCTCCGCTTCTTGCCGTGACAATCGCGGAATTCGGAGGAATGTTTATTGTAAAAGCTTTGCTTGCGACAACACTTATGTTCACGGCCTGCGCGATTCTCGGTTGGGCCGCAAAAACCGATTTTATGGGTCTCCGCGGCTGGCTATTTATGTTTTTAATCGGCATGATAATCGTTTCCGTGATCGGAATTTTTATTCCGTGGAGCAATACTTTTGAAATGATTTTTTCCGGAATAGGCGTGGGACTTTTCAGCATTTAT
>CAZNCD010000136.1:0-1829 GCA_964571575.1 uncultured Candidatus Peribacteria bacterium | reverse complement strand
ATTCTAACAAAAGAAAACTATGTACCGTGTCTACTTTTTGGGGTACAGATCATGGCGGAGAGGGAGGGATTTGAACCCTCGCGGGGGCAAAACGCCCCCCTACAGGTTTAGCAAACCCGCCCCTTCAGCCTCTTGGGTACCTCTCCGCGCAATTTAAAAAGAACGTTCGCTACACAGACAAATTAAATTTTAGCATTTTATACGCCAAATTCCAACGGATCGGGTTCGGTTGAATATCGTGTTCTTGGATTCGGCTCCGGAAATCGCGCATTTAAAGCGGTCATGGCTCTTTCACGCGCGCCATTCTGCAATCCGCTTTTTTTTGATTAAATTATAAAAAAGAAGCCTCTATATTCGAGGCTTCTAAATTGTAAAGAACGATAAATTGAAGCCTCGCTATGGAATGTCGATAATAATCGAAATTATGAAAGTCGTGGTATTTGGCACGGCGGACGCAATATGCGCGGCGCTTGAAAAATCAAAACCGGAATCTCTTTTATTTAGATTTTTACTCATATTTTTTTAACGTGTCTAATTATATGGTTATTTATTTTGATGTCAAGATTTTTTTAGGAACGGATGAGGGCGAAGGTAATTTTTCCGTCCCCGTTGTTTTCGTCTTCAAAATAGATATAATTAATTTTGTCGGGCAGGTACCAAAGCGGCCAACTGGGGCAGACTGTAAATCTGCTGGCTTCGGCCTTCGGGAGTTCGAATCTCTCCCTGCCCACCAGATCCGGAGCGAACGGAACGAGCGGAGGGTCGCATTTTTGGAATTTGAAAATTAATCTCGCAACTTCAATCTAGCGGACTTTGTATATTTTTAAAACTTGAATTTGTGATTCTTGTGTATCTTTGGGTCGTTCTGATGTTTTGGTGTCCCAAAAGCGCTTGGATAAAACGGATATCAGTGCCATTTTCGAGCAAATGAGTGGCAAAGCTGTGGCGGAGCGAATGGAACGACGCGGGTTTATCAACAAAAGCGCGCACAAGAGTTTTTTGAAAGATTTTTTGAAGCGTGCGCACGGTGATTTTGCCGCGACGACCGGGAAAAAAATAATCTCTCGGGAGAGCGTTTTTTGCAAAAGTTCGTATATCTTCTTTAAGCGATTCCGGAAAGAGCGTGACCCTGTCTTTTCCGCCCTTAGATTGTTTGATGAAAATTGTTGAATTGACGAAATCAAAGTCGCATATACGCAGATTGGTGATTTCACTCACCCTCAATCCAGCCCCATAAGCAAGCGAAATAATCAATCTATGTTTAAAATTTTGAGTTATGGATATCATACGAACAATTTCTTCTCTTGATAAAACAACAGGCAGCCGCAAATTCCTTCTGGCGAATTTTATATTCATGTCGAAGGGACACTTCAGAACATTTCTATAAAAAAATTTCAGGGAATTGATATAAAGATTTATAGTTTCCGGAGCATAATTTTTTGCCTTTTTAGTATATAAAAAATCTTTTATCCGATTTTCGCTCATATCGTGCCAATTCTCTCCCGCAAAAACCATATACTCCCGCACGCAACGCATATACGCGCTGATGGTTTTGGGGCTGTAATTACGGATGGAAAGCTCCCTTTGCATCTGCGTGAAAGCGATTTGCATATTCGTCAGATCCATGCCGCCAATATTAAAGAAGGGGCATTAAAATTTTCTAAACATTTCCTAAATTTTTTCTGACTTCGCGCACCCGCGCATACAAACCGCATCAATCCGCATATACCACTTGCAAACAGCTTCTATCCGAACTAAACTTCGGATAGAAACGAGTTAGGCGACATATTTTTGAAAAATTTGTTTATTAAAATGTTTTTGGTGGGCTT
>CAZNCD010000135.1:0-1876 GCA_964571575.1 uncultured Candidatus Peribacteria bacterium | reverse complement strand
TGCACGAAGGGAAAATCGTGAGCGATAAAGAATCAGCGGGGTATAATGATTAATTCAAACCTGCCGCTCGCTGTCAACCGCGCCGCCACCGCACATCCATCATTCGCTATTCATCATTCAAATCTATGGCAACATATAAAGAATCAGGAGTAAATATTTCTCTCGGCGACAAATCTTCGACAATCGCGTACGGCGAAGCGAAAAAAACTTTTGCGGGACGAAAGGGCAGAATCGGTGCGCCTTTAATTATGGAAGACGGATTCACGGGCGCGATTGATATGGGCGATTATTATTTGGTGCAAAACGATGACGGCATCGGTTCAAAATTTCAAATCGCTGATGAGATCGGAAAATACGACACAAGCGGTTATGATTTGGCGGCGATGGTCGCGGATGACGCCGTGTGCGTCGGCGCGGAATGTTTGACGATCTCAAACACAATCGATACGGAAAAAGTCGATCCGAAAAAAATTGAAAAAATGATGAAAAGCTTGTCAAAAGCGTGCCGCGAACAAAAAATAATAATTCCCGGGGGAGAAATCGCGGAATTGCCGAGCATGTGCAAAGGCACGATCTGGAATTCAACCGCAATCGGAATCGTTGAAAAAAAGAAATTAATTACCACCGCCGACGTGCGCGTCGGCGATAATTTAATCGGACTTTACAGTAAAGGTTTCCGCTCAAACGGATTTTCGCTGGTGCGATATATTTTGAAAAACGCATTTGGCGCGAAATGGCACAATAAAAAATTTAGCGCCGGCGCCAAAAAAACCTGGGCCGAAACGGTCCTCGAGCCAACGCAAATTTATCACAGCGCCATCCTTGAACTTACGGGCCGCTTTGGCGAACCTCGCCGCGTGAACGTTAAAGGAATCGCGCACATAACAGGCGGCGGAATTCCGGGAAATCTCAGCCGTATTCTCAAAAAAACGCATACGGGCGCGCTCCTAGACAATTTGCCGGAGCCGCCAAAAATGATGGTCGAACTTCAGCGCCTCGGCCGCGTTTCGGACCAAGAAGCGTATAAAGTTTGGAACATGGGTGTTGGAATGATTTTGTGCGTTTCGCAAAAAGAAACGCCGCTCGCGTTAAAACTTCTCGCGCAAAACGGCGTCAAGGCGCAAATAATCGGCCATGTGACTTCTTCGCCAAAAATCACGATAGAGAACCGTCCCCATCACGACCGATAGAGAACCGTCCCCAAAAAGTTTAAGTTTTTGTTAACTTTTTTTAATTTCCGCGCGCTATATTGCTAGCGTGCAAAAAATCACGCAATCAAATAAATTTTATCCGGCGTCGCTTAAACATATCCCTTATCCGCCGAAACATCTCTATATGGAAGGCAACGCGGAATCACTTAATAATCTTTGTATCGCGGTTGTCGGAACGCGCCGTCCTTCTCTTTACGGCAAAATCCAGACAGAACGAATCGTTGATTTCTTAGCCAAAAACAACGCGACGATTGTCAGCGGATTCGCTCGCGGAATTGATATAATCGCGCATGAAACAGCTCTCAAAAATAAAACGCCGACAATCGCGGTTCTTGGCGGCGGACTCGAAAACATTTATCCCGCAGCGCACAAAAAATACATCCCGGATATCATTAAAACAGGCGGCGCGCTCATCACCGAATACGAACCGGAAGAACCGCCGCTTCAATACCATTTTCCGCAGCGCAACAGAATCATCGCGGGACTTTCGCAAGCCGTTGTTGTTGTCGAAGCTCCGGAAAAATCAGGGTCGCTCATAACAGCCCGCCTTGCGCTTGAATACAACAAAGATGTTTTCGTTGTGCCGTGCGATGTTGACAGGGAAATCGGACGCGGAGTCATAAAAGCGATTCAATCCTGCGGCGCGTATCCGATTATTTATCCGG
>CAZNCD010000134.1:0-1944 GCA_964571575.1 uncultured Candidatus Peribacteria bacterium | reverse complement strand
GATAAGATAGCTCTTTTTCACTATACCCTCACGTTGTTCTGGATAATTACCCCGTTCTTTTGTATTTACTTACCTAGGAAAATTTGCTATAATATACAGATAAAATAAAAATCACAAATAAAAATGGTTGAAGAAAAACCAACAAAAGCGCGGTTGTTCGACTTTATTGCCGCAAAACCCGTTGAGCCATCTGCGTTAAAAACGGATATTTCCGTTGCGCCTGTTGTGCCTGTTGCGCCGCCGGTTCCGCCGTCTGCGCCATCCGCTCCCCTTGTTCTAAAAGCGCAACCGACGCCTGTATCGCCGACTCCCGCAAAAGCTCCGCAAAATGAAGATGTGTTTTTAACAAAATTATTTGAAAAGAAAAATAATGAACAGACATCGGAAAGCAAATTGATGAAAGGTTTAATCGAGACCGAAGCAAAACAAGCTGAAAAACGCTCCGTTCTTGGAAAAGTTCCCGAAGTGGACACAAGGCTTTTTATCGACATCGAATATCATCTAAAAAGAAAACTCCAAACTGTTAAAACTTCTTTCATCATCGTTTGCGTTGTTTTTGGTTTGCTGGCCGGCGCCGCGTATTCAACGCTTGATTCCAGATTTGCTTTTATTTTCAAGGAAAATATCGGCACAAAATTTAATTTGGCAAACACAAATTTAAAAAACATGCAAACAGAATCAAACAGGGTTTATTATGAAAATTTCAAGCAAATGCTTGACCAGCTTGTATTTATAGGCCTTGATTTCACTCAAAAATATAATGAATATCAATTGGCTCCGGAAAACAAAAAACCGTCGGTGAAAATCGATCTTGATGAAAAGAAAAAGCAACTTGCGGATAAATTTGATGCGATTTCGACACAATCCATGAATTACAAAAATTACAGGGATCTCGCGTTTGATAAAGAAATGTCGCCGGTTGAAGCCGAAACATACTTCAATCAACTTTTAAGAGAATCGATCGCGAATGAAAATAAACTCGAAGGACTTGCTCTTTTGCCGCTTATAGAAAATCCGGACGCGAACGGGAATAAGCCGTTGGCTGATATTTTTAAAAATAAAAAATCATCGGATTTTAAAACTGAATCTGATTTTGTGCAAATGCTAAATAATGTGAACGAGCATTATAAAAACACTTTGACTTCCTACTCAAAAATCAAAAACGCAAGAATAAAATGGAGCGAATATCTTGATGAAATAAACAGAATCGCGCGGGTCGCGGACCCCGATTATAAGCCGGAATTATTCGGATCCACGTTCAGCACCGGGGTTGGAATAAAGTTCACGGGATTTAATATAGACGATAACAGTTCGATAAAAATTTCCGGCGTCGCGATAACCGCTGACAGCACGACTTTTACGGTTCTGGCGAAATTGCTTGATGAGTTTCAATCTTCAAAAGCGTTTAAAAATCCGGATATGAGAACGTTTTTTAAAAATGTAAATCAGCAGGATTCAAAATTCACAAGTAATTTTAGCATCACTGCGACGCTTAATTCGGAATGGAATTCTAAATAATAAATTATGGAAAAAAACACACTTACACCATCGCTCTTAAAACAACATTATTACTCAAGGTATATCGGCGTTTACGGCGTACTTATCGCGCTTGTTGTTTTATTCATGGGATTTTTCGTTTACGACAGATACGATGAATATATTTATAAAACAACTTCAATCGACGCGATGAATGTTCTTACCGACTCTCTTAAATCGGATAAAGAAAAAATTGTGAACGTGAATGCGCAAGCAAACGAAGATTACGTTAATCAAACGCAAAAAATCGAGAAAGCGTTTGAGGCGGTGTTTCCGACTAATGAAAATTATACGGATATCGTCAGAGAATTTGATAAGTTTTTTCAAGAAATAAACACCGTTCCGAATCCGGCGATTGTTACAAGTATAAAATTTGATAATGCGATCGCCGATAAAAGCAACACTTAT
>CAZNCD010000133.1:0-1947 GCA_964571575.1 uncultured Candidatus Peribacteria bacterium | reverse complement strand
TTGCTTATCATTTTCATTCCATGGCGGAAGAAAGTTTGCGGCCGCGCATGAATTTAATCGGTTCATCGATCCATTTGATTCACAAAAAATATCCGGAGCTTAAAAAATATCCGGGATTCATGAAACGTGCGATTTTTAAAATACTTGGCTCAAAACCGATTATCGCGGCTTTTGATTTTTTAAGAAAAAGAGGTAATCGCAAATGGCATTATTTTTATTTCTACGCGTTATCGAAAAAATATTTTTTAGAAGGGTTGCACGCGGGGCGCGATAAAGTATAATTGAGATATGCCGATATTTGAGTTTCAATGTCAAAAGTGCCTGAATGTTTTTGAAGAGCTTATATTGCGCGAAAAAGATGCCCGCGGACTTAAATGCATAAATTGTAATTCGTCAAACGTAAAAAGATTGTTTTCCGGCGTGCATTTCAATAAATTTAAAAAATGCGAAAGGGCTGAAGACTGTGACTATTGCCCAAGAAAACGGTTTGGTGCATGCGCATAATTTTATAATTTAAAATTTTCATATGTTCCCCTCAAAATTTTCAAAATACACTGCATTGGTTCTGATTTTTGCAATAACTTTTGTTTTAAGCGGCTGTCGTATAAAAAAAGCTCCGGAACCCTATAAACAACCGGAAAAGACTACACTTACGTACTATAAAATGAACGATACGATTGATGTGATAAAACCTTTTATAGATGAATTCAAGTCCATAAAAGGGAACGAGATGGTTGATATTAAATACGTTTCATTTAACGATCTTGAAAAATATGAAGACAGAGTTGTAAACGAACTTGCGGAAGGAGGCGGTCCGGATATTTTCTCCATGCCGAATTATTGGATTGCGAAACATCAAAAGAAAATTTATCCGATGCCGCAAAATATGATGACGGTTGAGCAGTTCAGGAATACGTTTGTTAATGTCGCGGAAACTGATCTTGTAAGGCCGGAACAGCCGGGTAATCCCGAAAGCGCTTTAAGAATATACGGTTTGCCGATGTATGTTGATACGCTCGCTTTATATTACAATAAGGCACATTTTGAAGATAAATTGCCTCAGCAAGGTAAACCGAATTCTACATGGAATGGATTAACGCAAGACATCGCCAGTCTTACAAAAACGGATAATAGTTTTGAGCGATTTGAGCGCGCCGGAGCGGCTTTGGGCAGAGCGGATAATATTGCCAATGCCGTTGAAATTTTATACGCGATGATGTTGCAATATGGTACCAAATTCTACGATCAAAATTACAAAAAATGCATTATCGCGAGCCAGCAAGGTTTGACTGCAGATAACAAGCCGTTTACCCCCGGCGTTGAATCGTTGAATCTTTATACGTCTTTTGCCATGCCGTCTAAGCCGTATTATACGTGGAATCAATATTTGGCGGATCCATTGAGTGATGATAAAGAAGTCGCGGCTTTTGCAAAAGGAAAAGTTTCCATGATATTCGGTTTTTCCGATTACTATCAAAAAATACTCGATACAATAAAAGTTTTGAAGAGTAAAAATCAAACTGTCATCGATCCGGCTTACGCGAGAATCAGCATTTTGCCGCAAATATACGATCCGGAGAAGAGCAAAGAAAAAAGAAACACATTCCCGATGTATTATGCGGAAACGGTTTCGCGTACGTCTTCACCGCAAAACAGGCAAAAAGCATGGGAATTTATACAATTTTTGACCTCAAAAGGCAGTTTGCAGACTTATAATTCAAAAACCCACAAACCCACCAGCAGACGTGATTTAATCGATGAACAGAAAACAAATCAAATCTACGGTGTTTTTGCGGAGCAGGCGGGTTTTGCCGACAGCGTTTTGATATACGACTATGATTATTACAAGAATGCTTTGAGCAATTCCATACAGGCTGTTATAGATACGGAGAGAACCGATTTGGCTCTTAAAAAAGCGGAAGAAAAAATCACTTCCATTTTGCCTGA
>CAZNCD010000132.1:0-1995 GCA_964571575.1 uncultured Candidatus Peribacteria bacterium | reverse complement strand
CCCTCATTGTGGCCAAATAATTTAATACCCGGTATTGTTTTCACAAAGGAACTGAAATACAAAATCATCGGAATCATAAAACATGCAAAAACAAGAATAATCCAGGTAAAGGAATAAATCGGCAATACTCGGCTTAAAGTTATAAAAATCAAACCGCTTATAATACTGGCAACCGTATCGGCGGATTCAACAAGCGGAAATGTGCGTTGACTTTCAAAAGGCGTAAAAAAACGCTCATTAAACGTATCAAAAGCAACCGTTAATTGAATCAGAAAAAACGCTTCCGCGAAAAGCATCAAAAGCAGATATAAATTCGTTGAAAATTTTAATGCAAAGAGCGAACCGCTTATCATTAAAATAGCGGCAAAAACTATAAATAAAATGAGTTTATCAAGATGATATTTTTGGATTAAATGCATATAAATAAAACTACCCATTATAAAAAGAAAAGCATGAGAAATGAAAAAATAGGGGAGTCCGGAAACTCCAAATTTACCCATAAACACCGAAAGAATCACCGTCCAACTGAGAATAAAGGCCATTCTGTAAACAAATCTGATTCCAAGACACGCCATAACGCGGGGAACCTCATGGGGGTAAATATTAAAAATCCTATGCAGTAAACCCAGTTTCAAACTGTTTTTATTTTGATTTTCCATTTTTATATATTATACAACAAAATGGAAATTATATCAACGGTAATCTGCCTGCGCTAATTGTTCCAGGAAGCCGGTGTCTCACGGCTCCTGCGGGCGCTCGCATCCGCCTCTCACGGCGTAAACCCCGCTTTACGGGTTACGGGAATCAAAAGCTTTGCGCCGCTCCGGGAGCCTTCTATTCAACAATTAACTCCGGCGGCATTGCCCGTCCGATAAATTGCTATAATATAGAAAGCATATGACTCTGAAACAAAAAATAATTTCCGGCGCCGTACTGCTTGGAGTTTCATCGCTTTTAAGCAGAATTTTGGGTCTTGTCAGAGACAAAATGTTTGCCACAACATTCGGTGGAATTTCGGGCACCGGCATATACGATCTTGACACATACTACGCGGCGTTCAGATTGCCGGATACTTTATTCCAACTTATGCTTTACGGCGCGATTTCAGCGGCTTTTGTGCCGATATTTTCAGCTTATATCAAAAAAGATAAAAAGGAAGAAGCATGGAATTTTGCGAACAATTCTCTCAATATTCTCTCTCTTTTATTGCTCGGGGTTTCAGTTATCACCCTTATTTTTACACCATGGATTGTCAAAATTTTTACGCCCGGCTTCACGGGTGAAAAACTCGATCTTACAATAACGATTACAAGAATAATGTTAATCAGCCCTTTCTTTTTTGGCATCAGCAATGTTTGGCAAAGCGTTCAGAATTCAATGAACAGATATTTTTATATGGCACTTGCTCCGGTTGTTTATAATTTAAGCATAATTTTAGCAACCGTAATCGGCGCAAAAACATATGGAGTTTACGCTGTCACAATCGGCGTTGTTGCAGGCGCGTTTCTCCACGCGGCAGTCCAATTTCCGGAAATAATAAAACTCGGATTCAGATATAAATTTTCATTCGGCTGGAAAAATCAGGATATAAAAGAAATGGGGAAATTGCTCATTCCAAGAATTGCGGGAATTTCCGTATTTCAAATAAATTTGATAGTCAACACGCTTATCGGTTCTTTGCTCGCTTCCGGCAGTATCACGATTTTAAACTACGCGATTAATCTTAACAGTTTGCCGATGGGTGTTGTCGGAGTTTCAATTTCAATCGTGGCGTTTGGAGCACTAGCGGAACTTGTCGTTGGGAATCAGCATGAAGATTTTTTCAAAATTCTAAAAGAAAATTTCTACAAAGTCATATATCTTATTGTACCTGCGACAATAGGCATGATTATTTTGCGTTATGAAATAGTGGGGGCAATATTGGGAGGAGGAAAATTCGGCATAATGGATATCAGGCTTACGGCGGAAACACTCGGAATTCTTTCAATCGGGCTT
>CAZNCD010000131.1:0-2035 GCA_964571575.1 uncultured Candidatus Peribacteria bacterium | reverse complement strand
CAAAAATCCTGATCAGCTTGCGGTTCGTCGTGTTTCACAAAATCTCCGCCGCCGCTCCAGAATTGATAAGCTTTCTCGGCAAATTCATGCGGCTTTAAACCGATTTTTGGCTTGATAATCGTCCCCAAAATCGGTCTGTTATAAACTTTCAAATATTTACGCGCCTCGGGCAGGGAAGTGCTCGGTCCGTCATAATTTTTCAGCATTTCTTTCGGAAACCAGACATCAAGCAATTTAAGAGCAATAATATTCGACATTCCAAAAACATTTCCCGCAATATACGTCAAAATATTTTGCACATTTCCTCCTCTGTCAAAAATTCTCCATGGAAACGCAATCCAAACAAGAGAGCGCTTTTTATCCACTTTATAAATTTGCGCATTCAAGCCCGCCGAAAATTTTGTATCCGTAACGCGCACATTTGAACCCGTGCTGGATTCAGCCGCAACTTCACTGGCTGCGTCCAAGAGATCCATGCCTTTTTCCGGCACAAGATGAAAAACACATAGCAAATAATTGCCTGAATGAATATTTTTCAAGTTTAAATTAATATATTCCTTTTGCATAAAGAGTGAGGGTTAAAATGTTTAAGCAATTATAACATTTTTAACTCTTCGTCTGCAAACTACGGATATACTTGAAAGCTCCATAACTTGCCATCACAGCCTGACTTGAAGCGATTATCGCTTGTTTAACATCAATATCCGTGCAATCTCCCGCAGCATAAACTCCAGGTAAATTCGTTTGCGCCGATCTGTCAACAATAATTTCGCCTTTATCATTCAGCGCCACGCCCAAATTTTTGGCAATCACATTAGTCGGTTCTGTGCCAATAGCCACAAAAACTCCATCAACAGAAAGTTCGCGCCCGCTTGTAAGTTTTAGGCTCGTAACTTTTGCAGCAGCGCCGCCGACATCCGTTCCGAGAACCTGCGTGACCTCCTCTTTATATATAAATTCAATTTTAGGATTTTGCTCAAGGAGTTTTATATTTGCAGGTTCCGCACGCAAAACATTTCGAACAATCATATAAACTTTTGTTGCATGTTCAGCCAAAACCAACGTATCTTTCGCGGCCGCATCGCCTCCGCCAACAATCGCAACAACTTTTCCTTTATAAAAATTCGCATCGCAAAGAGCGCAGTAGCTCACGCCTTTTCCGCTATATTCTTTTTCGCCGGGAGCATTCAAAAGTCTGTGTTTTCCGCCTGTAGCAAACAGCAGCGTGTGAGCGCTATATTCATTCCCGCCGGTTGTTTTTACCTTATATCCGCCCTCAGCTTTTTCAACCGAAACTACTTCTTCATATTTCATTTCCGCGCCGCTTTTTGTCGCATGTTCCATCAAACGATTCGCCAAATCCATTCCGTCAACACTCTTATCTCCGGGCCAGTTCTCAATCGCATGTATTGATGTTAAAAGCCCGCCCGGCATTAACGCTAAAACAAGAGTTTTAACATTGAGTCTTGAAGCATACATACCCGCAGTCAAACCCGCGGGGCCTCCTCCGATTACAATCAATCCGTAAGTCATGTTTCTTCAATTAAAATGGCTTGAGTGGGACAAGCGTCGGCCGCGTTTTTTGCGCATTCAAAAACATCGCCAAGCTCTTCCGCAACCACCCAATCTTGAGAGCCTTCAGCCGCGTCTTTTTTGAGAACCGTTGATTTGCCTTCTTCATCCAGTTTAAAAATTTTTGGACACATCGCGGGACACGTTCCACATCCGATACAAAGATCGCGGTCAATTTTTACTCTTTGTGGCATAGTTTTTGGTTAAAGAAATCCGGGGACAGATTTAAATCTGTCCCCAATACTTTAACAAAACTTCACCGACTTTAGCAAATATTCGGTTGCAGTCGGACCGGTTAATCGCTTTTTGCCTTTATAAATTCCAAGCGGATATTTTGATTTCAGAATCTCACCAACTGTAAAAGGTGTACCGACGCGGCCTTTCAAAAACATGTGATCATTGCCGTTTTTTCCGGGCTGGTCTCCAACAGCAATGATTTCACGATATTTCGTTCCGAATTTTT
>CAZNCD010000130.1:0-2061 GCA_964571575.1 uncultured Candidatus Peribacteria bacterium | reverse complement strand
CCCTCAAGCCATTTGTATTTCAATTATCCGGCATTTTTGTTATAATTTTTTCAGTTTCCGTAATTTCTAATCCTCAAAATGAATGCTTATAAGAGAGAGAGAGAGAGAACGGCTGTGCGCGGCGTAAACAATGGAATTGGCGTTATAGACACAGGCGCGGCACAACCTTGATTGAGGCAATGGTGGCGCTTTTTATCATAAGCTTCGCGGGTCTTGGCGCTTCTGAAATGATAAATTCCGCGTTTAGCTTCATTGGTTCCGCGCAAGACAAGCTGACGGCCAAAAATTTGGCGTATGAGGGATTGGAAGTTGCTCTAAATGTCGTGAATACAAATTTGATCAGATACGGCAATGCCGCGTGTTTATATCTTGACCCGGCCAAGCATCCGCCGTGTAATTCCGGCAACAGACTAGAAGGCAATTATCGTTTGATTTTTCGGGAACCTTCTATTCTGGAGCAATTTGATATCGAACTTGATAAGGTTTCGGCCGGAGATCTTGATTTGTCAAAAGATCAATCTCTTGTGAACGAATCGTATCTTTTATCGCAAAAGGGCGATTTTCTCACGTTTGATCAAAATGCGCCGCCGGAAAAGAAAACTAAATTTTATCGGATGATAAAAATAGGATACGATTCTGGCGGAAATATGGCCGCTGTTTCGCTTGCGCAATGGAAACGGGGAGAAACCGTTAAAACAATGAAAACGCAGAAAATCATATATGATAAATCTCAGTTCAAATGAAGCGTAAAAAAATCATCTTAGGCTTTACCTTAATCGAAATGATAATAGCGATTGGAATCATGGGCATGCTGAGCGGACTTGCCGCTTCCGCTCTCGTGAACATTATGAAAGGACAAAAGATAATCAATATAACGCATTCCGCATTGGAAGACGCGGAAATTGTTATAGGTCTTTTAAGCGCGGAAATTCAGAACAATGCGGTGGATTATGAGGAATACTATAACTGGAATATTTTTGGATACCATTTTGGGGCAAACTACGGAGAATATGCGAAAACAATGAAAAACGGCGCTGTGAAAGGAAAAAACGCAATCGAGTGCTATTATGAAGCTTGTTATCGAACATATCTCGCGCTTATAAGCCCCGATGGAAAAACAAAAAAGATTTTTGCGCCTGAATACAATAAAAGTTTGGACGAGAGAGTTTTGTCCGTGCTGGAATTGAAAGGATGCGATGGTGATAATGACGGGGTTGCCGAAAAATTCGTGAGAATGGAAGAATCGTGCGAGACCGCGGAAGGAGGAAATATAACCGATGCTGAACTCACGACGGTGAATACAAACGGGCCGTACGGAGGGGATTTTAATCCGATGAGCACAATGAAAACGAATATAGTTGATTTGAAGTTCTTTGTGACTCCGGTCAATGATCCGCATAAGGCGTATGCTATGCCGGAATATGTTTATCAGCCCAAGGTTACGATTGTATTGAAAATCAAACCTTCGAAGTCTTATTTCGGAAACGCGGCGGAAAAAGCGGCGCCTATTACAGTTTATAAAACAGTGTCGCCGAGATTTACAGACGAAGTTAAAAGCTAATAAAAAAAGTTGAATGAAAAAAGCAAATTTTAAATTCCGATTTGCCAAAACATCCCGCGACGGCATCGCCATTATAGTTGCTTTGATTTTCATGATGGCGTTTCTGACGATCGGTACAACAGCTTGGAATATGGCGACGCAAGCGGACAGAAACATGCAAGCGGTCGAGAAATCGGAACAGGCGCTGCATAATGCGGAAGACGCGGCGGGCAAAGCGTTTTATTTGTATAAGCGTCCCGAAAGACTGAAGAAAGAAGAAAGTCTGGCTATGGGAAAATATTTTTTGCCTGATAATACCGGCGGACAAAAAGACGGAAGCTACAGGATTCTCGGCGTCAGCGGAAACCAAGGGGGACTTTCAAGCAGAGTCGAGTTCAAGGACGATCTTACAGGGAGCGATAATTGGAATGTTTATCCATTCCCGGGCACCGGCGACGCGGGGAGGAATTGCGATGCGTATGGAGCAATAAAAAAAGACGAGGATGTTGGAAAACCGTATG
>CAZNCD010000129.1:0-2091 GCA_964571575.1 uncultured Candidatus Peribacteria bacterium | reverse complement strand
TTTGAAAAAAGCAAATCGATCTTCGAGGCCGGCTCTCCGCGAAAACCGGTCCATTTTCGTTTTTAGCCGTGTATGTGCTAAAATAATTGCATAAATTTAAAAATCAAATTTATGAAAAAAATCTCCAAAAAAATCATGTCAGCCGTCTTGATATCAACGCTGATTTTGCTATCAGGATGCTCCGGCAACGGAAATCAAAACGACAAATCATCAACGGAAAAAATACAGGTGTACGAAACGGAATATGTAACGATGTCTTATCCGCAAGACTGGGAGATTATGGAGAGCAAAGATTTTCCGACCGGCACACCCCCCTCAACAATTGTGATATTTAAAGCAAACATCAAAAACGAATTGTTTATCGCGAATGTAAATGTCGCGCACGGCAATTTGCCGCAATCCGTAAATCCCGGCGACTACGCAAAACAAGTTATAGCGAATCAAAAAGCAACTCTCCAAAATTACAAAGAACTCAACAGGGAAGAAGTTCAAATATCAATCAACGGGAATCCTGTAAACGTAACAGTCGCGGCTTTTGAAGGAAAACGCATTGCAACCGATCCGATAATAAGATTTATTCAGCTATACGCCGTAAAAGATACACAAACTTATATAGCGACTGCCGCAATGCTGCCAACGGAAGAACAATCCGTCCAGTACGCGGCGGAAGATATAGTTAAATCTTTAAATATAAAATAAAATGGCGGATATATTGATTTTTTTGCTGATAGGCGCCGCCGCCGGAATAATAAGCGGCCTCATCGGAATAGGCGGTGGAATTATTTTGATACCTGTTTTAATATTCGCTTTTGGTTTCTCACAACATAAAGCGCAAGGAACAACGCTCGCTCTGATGGTGCCTCCAATTGGGATTCTGGCGGCAATGGAATATTATAAAAAAGGACATGTGGATATAAAAGTCGCAGCGCTTATATGCGTGGGGTTTCTTATCGGCGGACTAATAGGCGCGAAAGTCGCGAATTTCACCGAGGCAAAAACACTAACAAAAGTATTTGCGGTTATCTTAATTGCAACCGGTATAAAAATGCTGTTTTCAAAATAATAATAATCGGGCCGGATCTGAAAAATACGCCCACCGCTTCACTTCCGCTTTACTGAGGTGCGTTCGTGATGCCGCTTTGCGACAACTTATTTATATACGCCTGTGCGCCGCTTCGCGCTGAAGCGCGTGGTGCCGGGGGCGGGAATTGAACCCACACGCCCTTGCGGGCAAGGGATTTTAAGTCCCTCGCGTCTGCCGATTCCGCCACCCCGGCGAATACTATTATTATTGTATGCGATTTTTACAAATTCACAATATTTTTCGGTTTGCCTTTTAAAAACGCCTCAACATTGTTGATTGCGACATCGACTAATTTTTTAGTAGCCTCTTTTGACCCCCACGCAACGTGCGGGGTCAAAATCACATTCGGGAATTTACAAAGCGGGTGATTTTCTACGATCGGTTCTTCTTCAAAAACATCAAGGCCCGCGCCAAAAATCCATTTGTTTTTTACGGCTTTTATAAGCGCTTTTTCGTCAACAATGGCTCCGCGTGCGGTATTTATAAAAATCGGCCTTCTCTTCATCGCGCGAAATTCTTTTTCTCCAAATTTATGAAAAGTCTCAGCAGTCAAAGGCGACGCCAAAACAATAACATCGCTGTCGCTTAAAAGTTTATCAAAACTTACAAAATCAATTTCGGGCACACCGGCATCACGGCTGCGCGTATGAACAATGACTTTCATCCCAAACGCCTTAGCGATTTTCGCAACATCATGTCCAATTTTTCCAAACCCAAAAATTCCAAGCGTCTTACCGTACAATTCATTCGAAACAACCATCAACTCGCTATCCCATTCCCCTTTTCGGACAAGCATTTCACTTTCTTTTATTCTGCGCGATAAATTAAGAATCATCGCGAAAATATGCTCAACAACTGACTGCGTTGCATAAGCCGGAACATTACTTACGGGAATCCCCTTCTCTTTTGCCAGCTTTATATTTATCGCATCATAACCGGTTGAAAAAAGCGCGATAAATTTACATTGCTTAAGGTGCAGAATCGGATCCATCGGCGGCCTCGGTGTC
>CAZNCD010000128.1:0-2094 GCA_964571575.1 uncultured Candidatus Peribacteria bacterium | reverse complement strand
TTTTGTCGCGCGGCAAGAGGGATTTATTCCATTTCCCGCCCCGGTATAATTTAAAAAGACTGCGTTATAGATTATAAATATCCTTTCGTTGTTTGATGCGTAATATCATTAACATGATGATATTGCCTTTTTTGTTCGTGTCAAAAATAGCCCTGTAATCTCCAATGCGAAATCGATACGCTCCAAGCAGCGGATTTTTTAATTGTTTTGCGAATTTTAACGGATTTTTTTGCGTGCTGAAGAAATGTATTTTTTTGATTATTTTTTGGGCGATATGAAAATCAATATTTTTTAAATCACGCCTTGCATGATCAGTATAAAAAACTTTATACATAGGCTATAAAATACCGAATTCGCTCATTATCTCTTCCTGAGTGTATACATTGCCTTTTTTTACTTGATTTCTGGCTTTTTTAACTTCTACGACAAGTTTTTCCAGAGCAAATTTTTTTTCGTCAATAGGCTTGATTTCAAGAACCGGAATATTTTTTTTAAGCACGATAAAACGGATTTCTCCTTCTTGCGCTTGTTTCGTATAACTCGCAAGATTTTGCCTGAAATCTTTTATGCCTATTAATTTTGTAGTCATTAATTAATATTTTTAAGATATATCTTTAGTGTACACTTGAAAATTAAAAAAGTCAATGTAATTTTTGCGTCAATTTTCCCCTTTCGTCTTTTATTTCTTCCGGTAAATCCGTTCCAAACTGCGCGAAGAATTCGTTTTGATTCTCAATTTCCGCGAGCCATTCTTTTTTATCAACGCGCAAAAGTTCTTTTAAATTTTCGGGTGGAATTTCGAGGCCGTTTAAATTTAGCGCGTCCGGCGCCGGCACAAATCCGATTGGAGTTTCTTGCGCATTGTTAGTGCGTTCAGGAGCGTTGCAGCGCTCAACCGCCCATTCAAGCACACGGAGATTTTCACCAAAACCCGGCCAGAGAAATTCACCACCGTCCCCTGTTCTAAACCAATCCACGTGGAAAATTTTCGGAGGATTCGTCATGCGTTTACCGAATTCCAACCAATATTTGAAATATTCCGCCATGTTATATCCACAAAAAGGAAGCATTGCCATGGGATCGCGGCGGAGCTCACCCTGCTTCCCGTATTGCGCTGCGGTTCTTTCAGATGCCATTGTCGCGCCTACATAGACTCCATGCCGCCAATCACGCGATTGATAAACAAGCGGAGCGGTTTTTGCGCGGCGTCCTCCGAAAATAATCGCGGAAATCGGAACGCCCCGTGGATTTTCCCATTCCGCAGAAATGCATGGACAATTTTTTGCCGGAGCGGTAAATCTTGAATTCGGATGGCTGGCTTTAACGGTTTTCCCGTCCGCGTCGCGCAGATTTGGCGACCACTCTCGTCCCTGCCAATCCAACGCCTCAGTAGGAGCTTTTTCATCATGCCCTTCCCACCAAACCGTCCTGTCCGGCAAAAGCGCGACATTTGTATAAATGGTGTCAGACCCAATTAATTTCATGGCGTTCGGATTTGTACGCAAATTTGTTCCCGGCACAACTCCAAAAAAACCATTCTCGGGGTTTATCGCATACAACCTGCCATCCGACCCGATATGCATCCACGCGATATCATCGCCGACAGTCCAAACTTTGTATCCTTTCATACTCGCCGGCGGTATCATCATCGCCAAATTTGTTTTTCCGCATGCGCTTGGAAACGCAGCCGCGATATAAGTTATGCGGCCTGCCGGATTTTCAATCCCAACAATAAGCATATGTTCCGCGAGCCATCCCTCCTTTCGCGCCAACCATGAAGCGATGCGAAGCGATAAACATTTTTTGCTCAATAAAACATTTCCGCCGTAACCCGATCCGATACTCCAAATCAAATTCTCTTCCGGAAAATGCAAAATAAACCGCCTCTCAATTGAAAGATCACCTTTTGAATGAAGTCCGCGATTAAAATCATCCGAGCCGCCGAGCATTTTAAGCGCAACCTTCCCCATTCTCGTCATAATCCGCATATTCAAAACAACGTAAATCGAATCTGTAACCTCAATGCCGATTTTCGCGTATGGCGATCCAACCGGCCCCATAACATACGGAATAACGTACATTGTACGGCCTTTC
>CAZNCD010000127.1:0-2120 GCA_964571575.1 uncultured Candidatus Peribacteria bacterium | reverse complement strand
CCGCGCCGCCTTTCATCTCCGCCGCGCCGGCGTAATAATTGCGGATTCGTTCATCGCGCCTTTGCGGGAGGGAGTTTTATCAATTGCGATCGGCTATGCGGGATTTGAAGGCGTTGCGGATTTACGCGGCAGGCGCGATCTATACGGCGCGCCGCTTCGCGCCGCACGCAAAAACTTCGCAGACTCACTTGCGTGCGCCGCATCTGTTTATATCGGCGAAGCGAATGAACGCGCGCCATTCGCGCTTATAAAAAACGCGCCTGTAAAATTTACAAACAAAAAAATATCTCCGCGTGAAATTTTAACAAAACCGGAAAATTGTTTATATAAAAGTTTATATTGAAGTCGACAGGGTGGAGCCACGGAGAATTGAACTCCGACGGAGAAGGTTTCAATTTCTCAAGCACTGCTGGATAAAATCCTCTCCGCTTCGGCTGGAGGGGATTTTCGTTTATACGCCGATTTATGCTAAAATCTTCTTACAATGGCTTATTCATTATTCGATATCGCGGGTCCAATAATGGTTGGTCCAAGCAGTTCGCACACTGCGGGTGCCGTTAAAATCGGCCAGTTTGCAAGAGCGATTTTTGATAAAACGCCAAACAAAGCGACTTTTTACATGCACGGATCTTTCGCGAACGTGACGGAAGGTCACGCAACCGACAGAGCTTTGCTTGCGGGTGTTATGAAATTTAAAACCAACAATCCGGAAATAAAAAATGCGTTCGAAATCGCCAAAAAACAACACATAAAATACAAATTCATAAAACAGGATTTGGGGCCGCAATATCATCCAAACACCGCGAAGGTTGTTCTTGAAGCGCCGGGGAAAAAACGAATGACTGTGATAGGCTCTTCAATCGGCGGAGGAACCGTTCAAATCCGCAAAATAAACGATTTTGACGTTGATATAAAAGCCGTCGCCGGAAAATATAAATATTTGGTTATCTCGCACGAAAACGATTCGTCGGTTTTAACGGAAGTTTTGCAAAGAATTACAAAATTCGGAAAATTTCGTCTTGTCGGCATTCAATCGGCGCATATCAACAATCATCTTTTAACGGTAATAAACCTTGAGGGCCGCGATTTGCGCTTGAACGAAGTTCTTGAACTTGAAAAAATTCCCGGTATAGAATTTGTAAGATCATTAACAAGGCTCGAGCACTAGAGTGTGCTGAAGGCGTACACCATTAAACTATGAAATACACATTCAAAACAGGAGCGGAATTGCTGAAGCTCGCCGCAAAATATAAAAAACCGATTTCCGAAATCGCGATAAATTACGAAATGGAATCATTTAAAAAATCGCGCGAAGAAATAATCGAAAAAATGAAAAAAAATCTGGAAGTGATGCGTGAAGCAATTAAAAAAGGAATTTCAACAAACAAAAAATCTTTAAGCGGAATGTCGGGAGGGGATGCGGCGCGCATGTTTAAATTCGCAAAATCGCAAAAGCAAAAACTTTCAAGCAAAACAATTTTGCGCGCGATGGCTTACGCAATGGCAACGGGTGAAATTAACGCATCAATGGGCAGAATTGTGGCTTTCCCGACAGCAGGAGGAGCGGGCGCAATACCTGCGACAGTTTTAAGCGTTGCGGAAGAATTACGCGCGAAGGACAATAAAATTCTCGCCACGCTTTTTACGGCATCCGCAGTCGGGCTTATAATAGCGGAAAACGCGACACTCGCCGGAGCAGAAGGAGGATGTCAGGCTGAAGTCGGTTCATCTGCTGCTATGGCCGCCGCAGGAATCACGGAAATGCGCGGAGGAACGCCACTCGAATGTTTGACAGCCGCAACGCTCGCATTAAAAAACATGCTTGGTTTGACGTGTGATCCGCTCGGCGGACTTGTTGAAGTGCCGTGCATAAAAAGAAACGCGATTGCAACAAGCATCGCAATCAGTGCGTCCGATATGGCCATGGCCGGAATCGAAAGTTTTATACCGTTTGACGAAGTTGTTAAAGCAATGAAAAATACAGGGAAATTAATGGCGCATGAATTAAAAGAAACAGCATTGGGTGGTCTTGCAATTACAAAAACAGGATGCCGTCTGCGAACGAAAATGGGGCTCCCGCCGATCAAACCGCTTGAATAACACGCGTGCGTTAGCGGCGC
>CAZNCD010000126.1:0-2131 GCA_964571575.1 uncultured Candidatus Peribacteria bacterium | reverse complement strand
TATGTATATGCTATTTAATCTTAACACGGTGTCCTAAATGTTTGTGTATTGTTTAGCACATTGCCTTCGGCTATTGACTTGGGTAAGTTTTTTATTATAGAATAACCTTCGCGAAGGTTCTTTGAATGATCGCTTGCCAAGCGCAATCGCGCTCCGGCGAGAGGAAAGTCCGAGCACTATCGAAACAATGTAACAGGTAACGCCTGTCGGGCGCGTTCCAAATAACGGCGCAAACCGCAACAAAACCGCGTCTAGAGAAAGTGCCACAGAGACTATACTAACTCCGCTCCGCGGAGTAAAAGGTGAAAAGCCCGATTAAATCGGGGATCTCAAGGTAACTTGAGGGTACGGCAAACCTTACATGGTGCAAGGCGGGCTGGAAAGAAAGGTGGTAATGGCGAGTTTTTCTCCATTGCAAACGTCGGCGCAAGCCGCCGCACAAAGTTCGGTTTCGAAACTCCAATCTTCCCGCCGCAAGATTCGCGCTGCAAAGCGCGAACGAAGATAGATGATCATTACGCCGCACAAGCCGTTGCGCTAAGCGCAACACATGCTAATCGCGGCGGACAGAACTCGGCTTACAAAAGGACCTTCGCGTTTGCTATAATAACGCCGTGAAAAAAAGCGAGATCATTTTCGGTTTGTTAAAAATCCCTATTGATATTGCAACGATTATGTTCGCGGCAATCGCCGCTTATAACTTAAGACTAATCACGGAACCGATACCGGGAATCAATTTACCTTTTGACACGGAGACTTTTCAGCCGTTTAACGAATATATGGAATTCAGCGCGACCGCAACCGCGGCTCTTTTGATAATTTTTATTTTTGGCAAAATGTACTCGATGAAAATCACAACATCAATCCCGCGTGAAATTACGAAAATTTTCATCGCGACAACAATCTGGCTTGCCCTCATAATCGCTTATTTTTTCATAATAAGAGAATTTCCCTTTTCGCGTCTTGAACTTGGCTACACATGGCTGCTTACAATTGTTTTTGTTTCAATCGGACGCATCTTAATAAAAATGATTCAACGCGTGCTTTTGCATTTCAACATTGGAAAAATAAATCTGCTTTTGCTTGGAGAAACACACATAACCGACCTTATACATAACGCGCTAAACAATAAAAATGAATACAACATCATACGCGTAAAAAATTCTCTTCATTCAATAACGGATCTCGCGTCAATTCTCGGATCAATAAAAATCGATGAAATAATTCAGGGTAAATCACATATTCTAAAATCGGAAATTCTTGAATTTTGCAGAGAAAACCAAATAATGTACAAATTTATTCCCGACCTTGTGGAAGCCCAGCAAACAAATATAGAAATATCGGAAATAAATCAAATTCCGATAATTGCGCTGAAACCAACCCCGCTCGACGGCTGGGGAAGAGTCGCAAAAAGAATATTCGATATAGCGGGTGCGGGATTAAGCATTGTCGTCACATCGCCGATAATGCTGATTACGGCAATTTTGATAAAAACAACTTCTCGCGGCCCCGTTCTTTTTTCTCACCGAGATGACGGAAAACCAGTAAAACGCGTCGGCCAAAACGGAAAATTATTCAGATTCTATAAATTCAGAACAATGAAACCCGGCACGGACAATCTTCGCTATACCTCGCTCGCGCACCTCAATACAAGACAAAATTCGCCGCTTGTTAAAATAAAAAATGATCCGCGCGTTACGCCGGTCGGCAAACTCCTGCGCAAAACAAGCATTGATGAACTACCTCAGTTGTGGAGCGTTTTTAAAGGAGATATGAGTCTTGTCGGCCCACGTCCGCATCTGCCGGAAGAAGTTGAAAAATACAAAAAAAACGACTGTTTTGTCTTTACGATTAAACCCGGCATAACAGGCATCGCTCAAATCCGCGGCAGAAGCAACCTTGACTTTGAAACCGAAATGAAGCTCGACGCCTATTACATCCGCAACTGGTCAATCTGGCTAGATATAAAGACTTTATTCAAAACTCTCCTCGCGCTTTTTAAAGGGTACGACGAATAAGCGACGAATAAGGGGACGGTTCTCTATTTACAGATCAAGGATTTTATTTCTGGATAAAATTTAAGGTAAAACGCTGAATATGCAGAATATTGATTTTGTGTTAAAACTACCAA
>CAZNCD010000125.1:0-2170 GCA_964571575.1 uncultured Candidatus Peribacteria bacterium | reverse complement strand
ATACTGTCGTATTTTCCAATGTTCCATCCGGATTATAAAAGGAATAGACATTGCCTCTTTTTATCAAAATCAAACCATTATATTCTTGTATAAATTCCGGGGGTTTGTCTTGTGCTTCCTTGTGCGTTTCTCTTTTGAACTCGTCTTTATCAAGCAAGATCAAAACTACGTCCATAGACGGATTCTCGTCAGGTGCGCCTCCCGGAGCAGTTGTATTCATATTTTTTTGTTTTTAAATCTTTTTTATTATAGCATAAAATGTTTAATTTAACAACCCCTTTAGTTCGGCTCAGCGCCACTTGCCTCCATTCGCACGCCCCGCTAAAATGTGTTTATGGAACTCAGCCGCAAATCCGATCGTCTGCTTATGCTTGTAGTTGGCGGACTTTTGATATTCGGCCTTGTGATGATCACGAGCATAGGCGTGCCAAAATCGATACAGCTTTCCGCACCAAACGTGATGTATCCGAGCTGCGATGATCCAAGCGTTGATTGTTATCTGCTTTTCAAAAGGCATTTGTGGAAGCTTGGACTTGGAATTCTTGCGTTTTTTGTCGCCGCAAAGCTCTCTTACAAATTTTGGCGGAAAATTTCGATTGCGATTTTTGCGGTTCTTGTGGCACTTTTAATCGCGGTTCTTATTTTCGGTTCAACGTATAACACTTTTTCAAGAAGCTGGTTCAATTTTACCTTTGGAACGCTTCAGCCAACCGAGTTCGCGAAGCTCGCGATGATATTGTATTTTTCGCATTGGCTTGAGGAAAAACGGCTTGAGTTAAAAACCTTCAAATACGGATTTCTGCCATTTTTAGTAATCACGGGGTTTATAATTGTTCCGATACTGCTTCAGCCGGATATCGGGAGCGTCATAATTATTTTGAGCATCGCTTCGGTGATGTATTTTGCCGCCGAGACGCGGTTTAAACACCTTGCAACCGGTGTTATTGCCGCAATTTTGATTGGATTGATTTTTGCCGTGACGGTCCCGCATATAAAACAGCGCTTTATCACTTTTCTCGGGATTGGCGACGAAGTGGCCTGCCGCGAAGCTTCGTGCTGGCAGACCGAACAAGCGAATATTGCTGTCGGGAGCGGAGGTTTTTTCGGCAAAGGCCTCACTCAGGGGATCCAAAAATCATATTGGCTGCCGCAAGCTTCCGATGATTTTATTTTCGCGGCCTCAGCCGAAGAATTGGGTTTTATACGCATAATACTCGTTGTGCTCGCGTATGCGATTATCGCGTATAGGGGATATAAAATCGCGGCGAGTGCGCCCGATACTTTTTCAATGCTTGCCGCTGTCGGAATAACTTCATGGATAGTGATCCAGGCGTATTTAAATATTGCGGTTAATATCGGACTTTTCCCCGTTACGGGGATCACTTTGCCGTTTATCAGTTACGGCGGAAGCTCTCTTGTTTCAACATTGCTTGCCGTCGGAATTTTAATAAATATTTCATCACACAGCGGATATGCTACGCATAATTTTCACGGGTGGAGGCACAGCCGGCCACATCCTGCCAAATACAGCAGTTATAAAAGAGGTTAGAACTGGGACGGAGGCGGCGCGAAACGGAAACGGAGGCAAAATTCCGAACGCTGATTGCAGGATTTTGTATATCGGTTCGCATAAGGGGCTTGAAAAGCAAATCTGCGCGAAAGCCGGCATTGATTTTGACGGAATTTTCACCGGAAAATTCCGCAGATATTTTTCAATAAACAATTTTTTTGATTTGTTTAAAATTCCGCTTGGATTGGCGCAAGCTTTATTTATTTTGCGCAGATTTAAGCCGCAAGTCGTGTTCAGTAAAGGCGGTTATGTCGCGGTTCCGGTTGTTGTTGCGGCAAAAATGCTCGGAATTCCGGTTGTGATTCATGAAGGTGATTACATTCCGGGTTTTGCCAATAAAATTTGCGCAAAGTTCGCTGATAAAATTTGCGTTACTTTTCCGGAAACGCGCGGTTTTGACATCAAAAAAACGATTTTAACCGGCATGCCGGTGAGAACGGAGGGGGACGGTGGTATGAAAGAGGAACGGAGGCATGAAAGACCTACTGTTCTTATTATGGGCGGAAGCCTTGGCGCGGAATCCATAAATCGCGCAACATGGAATATTCTTCCAAAATTATTGCGGCACGCAAACATCATTCATATAACCGGCAAAGGAAA
>CAZNCD010000124.1:0-2300 GCA_964571575.1 uncultured Candidatus Peribacteria bacterium | reverse complement strand
TCTAACAATTAGGTCTAACCCCATTAACAACCTTTTATTTAAGCCTTTTTTCTGCTATAATTTAAAGATATGTTTAAATTGAGAAACAAAGTTTTCGCGGGGTTCGCCGCGTTTATAATAGTAGCCATAGTTGCGGGCGCGCTGATTTTTACGCGCGCGCTTGAAATCTGGGACTTAAAACTGCAAAATTCGCTGTACCAAAAAACCGCAGACACAAGCCAAAATATTGTTATAGTCGCGATCGATAAAAAAAGCCTTGATGATGCCGCGGGACTCGGCCGCTTTCAGAATTGGAGCAGGGATTTTTACGCGAAAGCGCTTGATAGGATTGAAGAAGGCAAACCGAGCATTGTTGTTTTTGATGTGCTTTTTAACACCCGCACCCGCGGAATTCCGGAAGACGCGTTAAAAGAAAAATTCAAAGAATTGAATGCGCTTAATCAAGACAACGCGCAGAATTTTATTGCGTTTCTCAATTCGTTTATATCAAAAGACACGCATCCGGAAGATATCAAATTTGCAGAATCAATCGGAAAATACGGAAATGTGCTTTTGGCCGCGAACGGCTTGATTAAAACGGAAACGCCGCAGGATTACCTTGATGCGGCGGCGGTTTCCGAACTGATACAAATTTTAAAAGACAAAGCGTTTGATATCGGCACGGTGAATATAATGCCGGATAAAGATAATATAATCAGGCGAATTCCGCTTGGAGTAAAAACATCCGACGCCACACGGGATGCGCAATATACAACTCTTCCGATTTTAACAGCGCAAAAATTTCTCAAAGCAAAACCGGAGATTCCAACAGACCGCGGCATGCTTATAAATTTCAAAAAAAATCCGGACGGCGCCGCGAATGGTGCCGCAGGCAACGCCGCGAACCGCTTCAAGAAATTTTCGTTTGTTGATGTTTATGCAGGGAAAATCGCTCCGATTGAATTTAAAGACAAAATCGTTTTAATCGGCGCGACAGCGCAGGCTCTTCAAGATTTGTGGTTTACGCCGGTTTCAGCTTCGACCCCAATGCCGGGCGTTGAAATCCAAGCGTATGCCATCGAAACAATTTTGAACAAAGATTTTATTGTTCCGCAAAGTCCGCTTTCAGCGCTTGCTCTCGCCGCGCTTTTGGCCGGCCTCATAATTTTCATATCCTTGAAATTCAGATTTGAATTCGGAATCGCAGCGTTGGTTTTGGCGCCGCTTGCATATTTCTTTGCCGCAAAATTCACATTCAGCAGAGGGATTGTTTTGAGCCTTATTTATCCTTTTGTTGCAATTTTGGCCGCGTATTTAGCAAGCATAATTTACAGATATTTCGCCGAATACCGCGAAAAAAGAGTGATCAAAAACGCATTCGGCCATTACGTAAATTCGTCGGTTGTTGAAGAAATTATGAAATGCCCCGAAATGTTGAAACTCGGCGGTTCACGCAGAGAAATCACAGTTATTTTCACCGATATGGAGAATTTCACTCCGCTTTCCGAATCTCTCCAGCCCGAAGAACTTACAAGCATTTTAAACGGATATTTTGAAAAAATGTCCGGAATAATTCTTGCAAACAATGGAACTGTTGATAAATTTGAAGGCGACGCGATTATGGCTTTCTTTAACGCTCCGTTGGATCAGCCAGATCACGCGCATCTCGCATGCAAATCAGTTCTTGAAATGCGCGCCGCGCTTGAAGATTTTAACAAAGAACTCGCGGCCGGAGGCAGCGGCTTGCCTCCTCTTTCATCTCCTATAAATTTCCGCGCGGGAGTCACAACCGGCGAAGCGATTGTCGGGAATCTTGGTTCAGCCGATCGCTTTGATTACACCGCGATAGGGGATATCGTCAATGTCGCAAGCAGATTGGAAACAGCAAATAAAGAACTCAACACTCGCGCCCTTGTCTCCGAAAAAACTTATCAATACGCCAAAAACGATTTCAATTTTCGCGAAATAGATAATGTAAAATTAAAAGGTAAATCCGAATCGATGAAGGTTTACGAGCTTGTCGCTGAAAATAAGTTTACTTAAACAGTTTTTGTGCACACACCATACCCTCTTGTATTCTCGGCGTTGCCCACCCTCCCCATCCTCCCCGCCCTCCCCGCATGTTTCCTGAATGTCAGAAATAGTGAGTATATACTCACCTTCAATTTTCGCAAGGGATTTTTTGTATAAAAGCTGGACTTTTCGGCTGCGTAGAGCGAAAATATAAACACAACATCTAGCAAAAATCTTATGAAAAATTCGGCGCAAAACAGCACAAAAATCAAAACAAAAGACGCGGAGGCAAACGCGCGAATAATACA
>CAZNCD010000123.1:0-2370 GCA_964571575.1 uncultured Candidatus Peribacteria bacterium | reverse complement strand
AATTCAGCTTAAGCGTGAAAAATAATACTGAAAAAAGGTTGTAAAGTCAATTTTTCTCGCTTTAATCACCCCAATTATCAAACCATGATGTCATATTAGTCGTCACGCGGGGCTTTGCAGGTCGAGTATCATTACGAAACGACCTCGCGGAGAGCGCATCTGCTATCCGGCGACCAACTTCTCTTTGCCATTCTTCAAATTTCTCCGGGGACATTCCTTCTCTCGGCGACGGGGTGGCCCCATCTACTTCCAGCCTTTTCGGACTTTCATCAACCATGTTCCAATTGTCAATTATAGGTTAAAATTATATAATCCATAACGCAATATGTCAAAAGTTATTTCAATTGGAAAAATTAAAATCGGCGGTGGCAACCAAATCGCTATCCAGTCCATGTGTTCTACTAAAACTACGAACATCGCCGCGACAGTGAAACAAATTCTCAGCCTTGAAAAAGAAGGATGCGAAATAATCCGCGTTGGAATTCCGGATGCCGCGTCCGCGCGCGCAATCAAGCAAATCAAAAAACATATACATATCCCGATTGTTGCGGATATTCATTTTGATCCAAGCCTTGCACTCGAAGCGATTAAATACGGCGCTGACAAAATCCGCATCAACCCGTCGAACATAGAGCAAAAAGAAGTCGCGCACATCATCACCGCGGCAAAACAAGCGCATATTCCAATGCGAATCGGCATTAACGCGGGCTCAATCCGGCCTTTTAAGGAAAAAATCCTTGCGGAAGATTTAATAAGCGAAGCCGTCCGCCAAATCAAATTTTTTGAAGCGCACAATTTTACAAACATTGTTCTTTCCCTCAAACATACGGACGTTTTCGAAAACATAAAAGCGTATGGAAAAATCAGTCGCATCTGCGATTATCCTCTTCATCTCGGCGTTACGGAGGCCGGCACGTTTTATGACGGTTTCGCAAAAAACGCAATCGCAATCGGGCATTTGCTTTCATGCGGCATCGGCGATACGATCCGCGTTTCACTCGCGGGAAATCCGGTTGAAGAAATTCGCGCCGCAAAATCCATTTTAAAAGCGCTCAATCTATACACGAAAGAACCGATTTTAATTGTTTGCCCGACGTGCAGTCGCGCCAATATTAATATGATCGGACTTGCGAAAAAACTCGAACCACATCTAAAAAAAATCAAAAAACCGCTTAAAATAGCTATAATGGGATGCGCAGTTAATGGGATTGGTGAAGCCGCACAAGCGGATTTTGCGATTGTTGGCGGCAACAAAACAGGCGCTATTTATCGCGTCGGCCGCGTTATAAAAACGGTTCCCGAAAAAAATCTTCTCAAAGAATTTTTAAAGATCCTGCGATGAAAAATATTGTTATTTTAGGCTCGACCGGTTCGATCGGCACGCAAACGCTTGAAGTTGCTAAACGCAATAAAAAATATTTTCGCGTTATCGGTTTAAGCGGCCATAGAGGCGAATCGGATTTGATTAAACTCGCAACGCTCTCAAAAGCGGATTTGATTGTTAACGCGCTCGTCGGAGACGTTGGCATTGAACCGACGTTAGCGGCAATACGCGCGGGGAAAAATATCGCCATGGCCGATAAAGAAGCGATTTTATGCGCAGGTAAAAAAATGCTTATAGAAGCCAAAAAATACAAAGTTAATTTTATTCCGATTGATTCGGAACACACGGGAATTTTTCAGATTTTACACGCCAATCCGCATAAAAAAATCAAAAAAATAGTGCTCACATGTTCCGGTGGGCCGTTTTATAACACGGCAATAAAAAAACTTGCGCGCACCACGCCGACACAGGTATTAAAGCATCCGCGCTGGAATATGGGCAAAAAAGTTTCAATCGATTCCGCAACACTTATCAATAAAGGTTTTGAAGTGATTGAATGTTGTATTTTGTATGGCGTAAAACCGGAACAGGTTGAAATTTTATATCATCCGGAAAGCGTTATTCATTGCATCGTTGAATTTATAGACGGTTCCGTTTTGGCTAACATGAGCGAACCGGACATGAAAATCCCCATTGAATACGCGCTTTTTTATCCAAACACATCGCATCTGAAATATGGTTTTCCGAAAAACAAAAACTTAACAATCGGAAAAATCAAAGATAAATTCGGATTGATAGCTCTTTGCAGGGACGCGGCAAAAAAAGGTTTGACATCGGAATTATGCAAAATAGACAGCATGGCGGTTGAAAAATTTCTCAACAAACACATCGGATTTTTGGAAATGATAAAATTTATAAAAGATGAATATTCTAATATTGCTCGCGGCAGGTAAATCAACAAGATTTGGTTCAGACAAGCCATTCGTGAAAATCGACGGCAAGCCGATGATATTACATTCACTTGATGCGTTTAAGGGTTTTGCCGA
>CAZNCD010000122.1:0-2411 GCA_964571575.1 uncultured Candidatus Peribacteria bacterium | reverse complement strand
GCACGGAATGCTTCATGACGAGCTTATTTATTTTTTCAAAGCTCAGGATTTTCTTTCGTTTGAGATTGTGGCTTTGGACAGACAAGTCCATTTCTATATAGTTGTTCCGAGAGACCTTGTAACGTTTTTGGAAAAACAAATAACAAGTTTTCATTCGGACGCGGTTATTGAAAAAGTGCCGGATTACAACATTTTCAGGCAGAATTCTTGCGCGGTGGGCTCTTATATTAGACTGAAAACGCATTGGATGTATCCTTTCAAAACTTTCCAACGGATGCATTCCGATCCTTTGAATAATTTGGTCAATGCTCTTTCCAAACTTGAAGACGAAGAGGGCGCGGTTATACAGATTATTGCTCGGCCGGTTCAAGACGGATGGCAGAAAAAAGGCCGCAAATACGCTGAAAAAGTTTTTGGCACACGCAAGCGAACGGAACTTGAATGGTTCAATCCTTTAAGCTGGCTTTCCGCGATGTTTGATGCTCTTTTTAGAGGAGACCCAAAAACTCCGATGGACAGGGACCCCGGTCCCGGCCGTACAACTCCAATGACCGATGAAGAAACAAAAGCGCTTGAAGAAAAAAATTCAAAACCCGGATACAACTGCGTAATCAGAGCGATATCAAGTTCTCCAGATAAAAGAGAGGCTATCATAAATCTCCATAATATCAGAAATGTTTTCGGCCAATACGACGCGCCGAATCAAAACGAACTTGTTTACACAAGATGGCATAACGACAAACTTTTGATTTCAAATTTTATCTTCAGAAGACCTGTAAGAAACTGGTTTCAATGGATTCGTACAAGAAAAATGATTTTATGTTCCGAGGAACTTGCAAGTTTATTCCATTTGCCGAATATCAGATACAATCAAAATCCGACTATAGCGTGGCAAAATTATAAAATCGCCCCAAGTCCGCCTCATATGCCGGCTGAAGGCTTACTGCTTGGACATAATACTTATCGTGGTTCTACAAAAGAAATAAGAATCAAAAGAGAAGACAGATTCAGGCATTTTTATATTGTAGGACAAACCGGCACCGGCAAATCGTCTTTATTGCAAGTGATGGCTAGGCAGGATTTGAAAAACGGAGACGGACTTTGCGTTATTGATCCGCACGGGAGCCTTGTTGAAGATATTTTGCCGTTTATCCCGCGCGAGCGGGCTGATGATGTCATTTATTTCAATCCCGGCGACATGGAGCGTCCGATGGGCATAAATCTGCTTGAAGGCGACACATGGGAAGAAAAGGAGTTTGTGGCTATGGAAGCCATGAACATAATGGTTAAATTGTTTGGTGAAGAAATATTCGGACCGAGAATTCAGGATTATTTCCGCAACGGCTGTTTAACACTTATGTCTGATCCGGAAGGCGGCGCAATTACGGATATGGTGCGCTTGTTTACGGATGATGATTTTGCGAGGTATAAACAGGAAAAAGTCACAAATCCGATAGTTCAATCGTTCTGGAAGCATCAAATGGCAAAAACCGGCCAGAGAGAAAAACAGGAAATGATCCCCTATTTTGCCGCGAAATTCGGTCAGTTTGTTACGAATACGATGATGAGAAACATTATCGGTCAAGCGAAATCTTCATTTGATTTCTTTAAAGCCATGCAGGAAGGAAAAATCGTTTTGGTGAATTTGTCTAAGGGTGAAACCGGCGAAGTAAACTCAAAACTTCTTGGCATGGTTATTGTCGCGAAAATCCAAATGGCGGCTATGCGTCGTCAAAAAATGGGAAAAGAGCAAAGACGCGACTTTTTTCTATACATTGATGAGTTTCAAAACTATGTTACGGATTCCATTGAAACGATATTATCGGAAGCCAGAAAATACCGCCTTGCGCTTATTATCGCTCATCAATATTTGGCGCAACTCGAAGATAAAGGCGGCGAACTTTCCAAAAAACGCGCGACTGTCAAGGAAGCGGTGTTTGGCAACGTCGGGAGCATGATGGCGTATAAAATCGGCGCGCAGGATGCCGAATATCTGGCAAAAGAATTCGCGCCCGTGTTCAGCGATCAGGATTTGATTAACATGGATAAATATAAGGGGGTCTGCAAACTCTCCATTGACTCCCAGCCGTGCCGTCCGTTCTCGCTCACTCCGGTTAATCCTTATCTTGAAAAGGGCGATTTTGAGGCGGCTGAAGCGTATAAACAGCTCTCACGCTTGAAATACGGCCGCGATCGAGAGTTTGTTGACAGGGAAATTCTGAGAAGAATCGGTGGAGATGTAGGCATAAAATAGCGCCTTCCGAAATCGTGCGAAAATTATACAATATCTTTTAAATGTGCCAATTGCATGTGCAGGACGAAAAGGCGTTTTTTTGGTATAATATTTAGATAAAACTCGTCTGAAAGCTAAAAATATAAAAATAAAATTTGTGCGGAGCACGCCGTTCCGC
>CAZNCD010000121.1:0-2454 GCA_964571575.1 uncultured Candidatus Peribacteria bacterium | reverse complement strand
AAGAAAAATTCGCGCGATACGCAAAACCGAACTTATTGCTTGGCTTCAACACAAAACAAATCCCCTTTCTTATTCGCATTACAGTAAATTTATTCATAAAGCCTTATTCCTGGATTATAAAAAGGTTTTTTATTTAACACCGCGGCGCAGCCGCGCAAATTATTTAGAAGTTTCGTAGTGGTGCTTCTTATTTTTCAAAATAAAATCAATAAAATACGAAATGTATTTATTGAGGAAATTTTTTTGATGTTTCAATAAATACCAGCTGGAAATTTTTTTATGCTTCATGCGCTTTTTCCGTTCGCGCAGCGCAACCGCCAGACCGCATAAAAAACGCATTCTCGCATGCATAAAAACTCTGAAAATCCAAAACTTTCCAGTCAAAAGCGTGCCGAAAATCACAGTCGAATCGCGAATCAATATAAAAGGGAGGTTAAACAGTATAACCGGCGCGGGAGTATTATAAAAATAAGTTCTAAGCAAATTATACTGCGACCTGACGTTAAGGGCATAATCGCGGGATTTTGTTACCGACACGCTCAATTTATGGTAAATCACGGATTTTGGTTCATAAACGCACTTCCAACCGTACAGAATACACCGCATACACAAATCCGCGTCTTCATAATTCAAGAAAAACGATTCGTCGTACATCCCGCATTCGCGCAAAGTTTCAACTTTGTATAACGCGCCGGCGCTGCAAACACCCATCACTTCGCAGAATTTTTGGAAATCACCCCGCTTTTTATTTCTGCTGCGCGGCACATAATCTCCGCAGTTTAAAAAATCATGTCCCGCATTTTCAATAAAATCACGGTTATAAAACTGCAAGGAAAGCGAACCGACAATCCCGATTTTTTGGCTTGATTCAGCCCTTTCAACTGCATATGCCAAAAATTTCGGATCAACTTCCGTATCATTATTCAAAAAATAAATATATTCGCTGCGGCCCTCGCGCAGAACGCGCTTAATCGCAAAATTATTTCCTCCCGCAAACCCCAGGTTTGTTTTATTCACAAAAACGCGCAGATTGCCAACTTCAAGTTCTTTAAGTTTTGTGCCTTCGTTGTTTTTGGATCCGTTATCAACCAAAATCACCTCAAAATTCGAATACGCGCATTTTTTAAGCGACTTCAGACAATCCAAGGTGTCTTTTATGCCGTTAAAATTCAGAATGATTATTGAAACGCGCGGAAAATTCATTTTGTTTTTCTCTTATCTTTTTTCAGAAGTTTTTTCAGTTCAAAACCGTCAAATGCTATTTTTCTTGTTAAATCCGTTATCTTTTTATCTATATTTTCGACAATAACAAATGTCCGAAAAAACGCATAAGTCAAAAATATAAGCCATATCGCCAAAAATCCCACGGCTCCGCTTTTAACGCCTAAAACGCCTGAAATATAATCAATCACCGTCGGGAAAAAAGCAAAAAACCCAATCCCAGACCATATAACTACCCAAACAATCAACTCTTTAAAAGACCTTTCGCGTCTTTTATATTTGGAGATAGCTTTAAGAATCATTAACGAACAAAAAAACGTTGTTATAATTTGATACGGCACAAAATGAATATTTAAATCCCCCATTTTATCTCATTAAGGATCTGACTATTAATTTGAAACCTGTTTCAAGCCCGCGGCTGAAATTTTGACCTTTTGACATTGAATAAACGCTATATTTAACGTTTACGGGCACTTCGGTCATAATAAGATTATGCTCTTTTATTTCTCTGAATATTTCAGAACAATATTCATATCCAACAACTTTTATTTTTATTTTCCCCGCGGCATCCCTGTTAAACGCTTTTATACCGGATTGACTGTCCGATGAGTAAATTCCGGAAATTAAAAAGGTGAGAAAATTCCCTATTTTATTAAAAAAACGTTTTGTCGGCGGAATTTTCTGATGTTTCAAAAATCTTGAACCTATAACAACATCGCATACGCCATTTGTTATCGGCTCGACAAGATTTTTTATATCTGCGGCATTATGCTGACAATCGGCATCAAACGTAACGATGATATCGGCATTATTTTGAAGCGCAAAATATATACCGGTCTGTGTTGCGGCTCCCACCCCGCAATTAATCGCATGTTTAATAATCGGAATTCCCATTTTCTCAACAACTTTCTCGGTATCATCGGAACTACCGTCGTCGATAACAACAATATTATCATAACCGCACATACGCAAATCGCTCAAGGCGCACGCTATGGTTTTCGCTTCGTTATAAGCCGGTATCACTACAAAAATTTTCACGGGGCTAGTTTAACGCAGAAAGGGGAACGGAGGCAAGAAAGAAAAACGGGGACGGAGGCAAAAATTATCAGAAGTAAACGCGAGAAAAGGCGGTATTCATCCCCGCCTCACCGCGCCCGACGACGCGACGCCCCGCTGCGAAACCTGTAAGTATCAGCGAATTAGTTTCCATTTATAAAAAGAGGGATTAGGTTT
>CAZNCD010000120.1:0-2494 GCA_964571575.1 uncultured Candidatus Peribacteria bacterium | reverse complement strand
AAAACCTTTTTTGATAACGACGCCGTGTTTGCAGGGTTTGAGTTTTTTCAATAAATCGTCCGCGTTTTTATATTTAAGAGGTTTTGGCGGCGTCAAAAGTGAAATTTCAATTTCGATTTTTCCGAATTCATCCGGCCGAAGCGGATTGAAGCGCGGATCGTCAAACGCGGCATAGACCGCGTGCTCCGGAAGAGTGTTGATTAATTTTTCCTGCGTTTCGATAACGCCGATGCAGCCGCGGAGTTCGCGTCCGATGTGCAGCGACACAAAGACGCCGTAATTTGAATTCAGAATTTTTTGCGTTTCTTTGTCAAAGTTTTTCGCGATGAGCGCGATGAGCGGATTTTCAAATTCAATGTTCAGTTTTGCGGCGATTGCGGCGCGCGCGATTTGCAGAAGAATTTTTTGAGTGTTTTTCGACATAGTTTATTGTTTTGTAAATAGAGAACCGTCCCCAAAAATCAGGCTTGCGTATCCCACAACCCCCAATTTGTCTCCCGCCGTATCTCCGGAATTTCTGTAATCGAGAAGTTGCGGCGTGAGTTTTAATTTTTTTGCGATATGCATGAGCGTTAAAATTCCCGTTTTGTTGCACGCATTGATCGCGGCGGCTTTTTCCGTTTCCAGATTTAAAATCAGTTTGCATGAATATTGATCGGCTTCCTGCGCTTTTTTATACGGCAGATAATGGCTTAAGTCCGAACTCACAATGATTATCACATCTTTCTGCGATGCGAACGGAAACAGTGTTTTTGCGAGGCGCTCCGGATCTACTTCGCTAATCGCAAGAGGGTAAAGCGTAAAGTTTTTTAAAATCGTCTGTAAAAATGGAACCTGAACTTCGAGCGAATGTTCGGCTTCGTGCGCTTCTTCAAATTCTTTTAAGATATTGGCGGCGCCGGGAATTTTATTTGGGATTTCGTCGCGTAAATTTTTTACGGAAACTTTTCCAAGCGGAGTTTGCCATGTTGAGTATGTTGAAACCGCAGCGCCGTTTAATAGAATTTGGTGCGAAAGACCAAGAAGCAAAATTTTAAGCGGCGCTTTTGTTGCCGCGGAATTTGCGCCGTAAAATTTTTGCATCAAACGATACGCGACTCCCGCAATCGGCCCGGAATAAATATATCCCGCGTGGGGGACAATAAACGCTTTTGGCGGAGTTTTCGGCGGAATTTGCGGCGGCTTTAGGGAATCCAAAATCGCGTCCGCATCGGAAAGATATTTATTAATCGAGTACGATAAATTTTGTGGATCCGCCGGATAAAAAGTACCCGCGACAACCGCGTCTCGAATGTTTAAACTTGGTTTTATTCCCATACGCCTTTTATTTTAAACCCGCATGTCGGGCACGCGCCAGATTTTAAATTGTTTTCAGTTGTCTGCATACCACTGCGTTTTATAATTAGCGTTTTGCATTTTGGACAATATGTATCTTCGCCTTCAAGTCCCCAAATATTGCCGGTGTAAACATAATTTAAGCCTGAGGATTTGCCGATTTTATACGCGCGGATTAAAGTTTCGGCCGGAGTAGATGGCATGTTCTGCATTTTATAATCCGGACGAAAAGCCGTAACGTGCCATGGAATATCCGGCGAAATATTCACCAAAAATTCCGCGATATGCTTCATGTCTTCATCCGAATCGTTGCGGCCGGGAATCAGCAAAGTTGTTATTTCAATCCAAACACCGGCATCATAAAAACGTTTTATATTTTCTTTGACCGGATCGATTTTCGCGTGGCAGATTTTTTTGTAAAATTCGGCGTTCCACGCTTTTAAATCAATGTTGTTCGCGTTTAGATACGGCGCGATTTTTTCGATTGCTTCGCGGGATTCAAATCCGTTTGAAACAAAAATATTTTTTATGCCGCGTTTATGCGCAAGGCGCGCTGTATCATATGCATATTCAAAAAATATCGCAGGTTCGTTGTATGTGTATGCGATTGAAGGGATTTTTTCGCGCATGCAGTGTTCAACGATTTTTTCAGGAGGCCAATCTTCGCACGCATCAATTATTTTATAAAGCGTTTCGCGCTGATTTCTCAGTTCACGCGGAGTTTGACTCATATCCCAGTTCTGGCAAAAATCGCACGCAAAATTGCATCCATAGGTTCCGAGTGAAAAAATTTCCGTGCCGGGTAAAAAATGGAAAAGCGGTTTTTTTTCGATCGGGTCTATATGCGTTGCGACGGGCTTTCCGTATGTCAAAAGATAAAGATCGCCTTTTATGTTTTCGCGGATTCCGCAAACGCCCGTCGAGCCTTCCGCAACATCACAATACCAAGAACATGCGCGGCATTTAACCGCATTCTTTGATTTTTTTTCGTAGAGAAGGGCTTTTTGCACAAAAAAATTATAGCATTAAAAATCCGCGCAGTGCCACGTTATGTTTTATTGCGCGTGAGCGCGCGTTTAATAAATATTACGCTTCTTTTTTTGGTTTTCTGAAAGTAATAACTCTCCAAAAAGATTTAAGTCCATCGATTAATTTTCCA
>CAZNCD010000119.1:0-2503 GCA_964571575.1 uncultured Candidatus Peribacteria bacterium | reverse complement strand
GTTTCCTTACCAACCGCCGCTTGCGCCGCCTCCGCCGGATCCGCCCCCGCCCCCGCCTCCGAATCCGCCCCCGCTTCCTCCAAAACCGCCGCCGCCCCAAAAACCACCCGAGCTTCCACTGCTTTTTCCTACTTTTATTTTTCCGGTTGAAGCTAAATAGTCAAACAGGAGTCCGATTCCGCCAAGCGCTATAAATATCGGGATTGTAAGCAGTCCTATAACATCAAAGAGTATTATGGTCAAAATGATTCCGATAGTTCCTCCTATGACTCCGCCGAGCCACCATGATTTTGTTTTCGCGAAAATATTTATAAAAACTCTATACCCTGCGATTAAAAACCATATTCCCCAAAAGCCTATAATAGGCCAAAAATTATCCCCGGAAGAATCTTTTTGCTTTTTTACTTTTGAAAAATCCACAATTTCGCCTTTTATTGTTTGTTTAATCGCGTTGGTTGATTCTATAACTCCCGCGTCAAAATCTCCTTTTTGGAAATATGGTTTGGCGATATCGTTTATTATTTGAGACGCTTTTGAGTCCGTCAATACGCTTTCAAGCCCGTATCCGACTTCTATCCGCATTTTCCGTTCTTCCATGCTGATTAAAAAGAGCACTCCGTTATCCAGTCCTTTATATCCGGGTTTCCAGTCTTCAAATAATTTAACCGCAAAATACTCGATATAATCTCCTTTCATCGAAGGAATTATCGCGGCAAAAATTTGATGGCCGGTTTCTTTTTCGAACGCGGTCAAATTCTGATTCAGGCCGCTTACTGTCGTTGCGCTTAAAGCATTCGTGAAATCCGTTACATAGTCGGTCGGATTTCCGGGGTTGTAATAAGCGTTTGCGCCGTTGATAAAGCAAAATGCAAGCGCAAAAAAGACGGCGAATTTTAGCAGAATTTTCATCTATAAGCATTATAGATTGACCGGAGGCGGTGCGTCCGCTCCAGCAACATTCTCAAACATTTTTCTTTCCGCAAAGCCGAAAATACCCGCCACGATATTCGATGGGAAAGCCCTTACTTTGTAGTTGTATTTATTCACATTCTCGTTGTATCTCATTCTTTCAACCGAAATTCTGTTTTCCGTTCCCGCGGTTTCCGGCTGCAGCATCATGACAATGTCTCCGGTTTTAAGCTGCGGATAATTTTCAACAACCACGAGCAGTCTTCCGATCGCGGATTCCACCTGATTCGCCGCCGCCACTTTTTCTTCCGTTGTCATGGCGCCGCCGTATTGCGTTCTGGCTTTTGCGATGTCCGCGAAAACCTGAGATTCCTGCACGCGCTGGGTTTTAAGGTAAGCTTCCAATCTTGGTAAAAGATCCCATCTTCTTTGCAGAGTTACTTCAACGTTGCTCCATTGCTGATCCACATTTAAGTTTAATTGCGTCAGCGAATTATACGTTCCGATGATCGGCAGTATAATCAGCAGTACTACCGCTACGATTACGCCAAGAACAATTTTTGTTGTTTTGGACATGAGGGTATTTGGTTAGATTGTAAATGTTGGTATTATAATATCAGTATGAGCGATTTTTTCCAACAGTTTCAGCTATTGCGAGAAAAAACTCCGCAGATTGGATTTCACGGTTATCAAAACATAAATTCCGAGTACAATGATTTTTTGTATTATTCCAAGAATTCCTACATGTGTTTTATGGGCGATTATCAGGAAAATTGTTTTTACTGCGAAGCGGTTTACAAAAACAGGCATTGTGCGGATTGCAGTTATGTTCAGTATTCCGAGCTTTTGCATGAATGTGTTGATTGCGTGAATTGTTATAATTCTTCTTATCTTCAGGATTGCAAACAGACAAGCGAAAGTTTTTTATGTTTCGATTGCATCGGATGCAATCATTGTTTTGGGTGCGCCGGATTGCGGCACCAACAATATCATATTTTCAACAAATCGTTTTCAAAAGAGGAGTACGAAAAAAATATTGCGATTTTAAAAAAACAGCCGCTCGAAAAATTATACGCAGAATTTGAAAAAGTGCGGCGAACAATTCCGCATTTGTTTTCAAGACAGTATCAAACTGAAAATTCTTTTGGCGATCATTTGTGGAATTGCCAGAGGGCTTATTGCTGCTATGATTCCGAAAGTTTGCAGGACTGCGGCTATATGCACAGGGTTTACAATATTTACGGAGAACGTACGGCGGACAGTTGGGATTCGGGCGTTTCGGTTGATTTGCAATTGTGCTATCAAACTTATTTTGTCGGCAAAGGTTATAACTGTCATTTTTGTTTTTACTGCGAATTTTTACGCGACTCCGAATATTGCGATTCATGTTTTCATTCGGAAAAATTGTTTGGGTGCGTTGGTTTGAATAAAAAGCGCTGCTGTATTTTAAACAAAGAATATCCGGAAGATATTTGGCCAAAAAAGGTCGCTGAAATAAAAGATCAGCTGCGCGCCGACGGACTTTACGGCGATTGGCCGAAAGAGTGGCGCATGAGTGACGCCGAAACCTTGTTTGATTAGATGAAAAAGAAAT
>CAZNCD010000118.1:0-2518 GCA_964571575.1 uncultured Candidatus Peribacteria bacterium | reverse complement strand
ATTAATTGAAGATTTAAAAAAGTCCGCGGCCAATGCGTATCGCGAGATCACAAAAAAACTCTCTGATGCAAAACGCGGTGAAATAAAACGCTACATCGCGTCGCATTTAACAAAAATCACGGATAAATCTTTAGATAGAACGCCGTTGATTGTTCCGGTGATTGTTGAGGTTTAATACGGGGACGGTGGTGTTAAAACATTTCCAAAATTTCCTTGTGCGCAACAGCCACAACCGATCCAAGCGCGACAAGAATCAAACCAACGGCCATGGGCCAATCCCAGCCCTCTTTCGCAACGAATAAATTAAAGAAAAATAAAGCGACGATATTTGCTCCCATCGAGACAGTCGCGATAACTAAAAAATTTTTATACGAAACGAAGCCAAAATGATAAGCAAGGCTGAAAAACACATTTGCGATTACAAGAATCCATATAAATTGAATAGGCGAAATAAGCGCTCGCACAAGCGCGGAATCATAATGCAATCCTAAAAAAGAACCTTTATCGGACAATTTGCCGCTTATATATCCGTAAGTCAAAATCAAAAAATAAGATACGGCAAACAAAATCGGCATGATGATTTTTTGAAACATAAAACAAGGGTTAATTTACCTTATTATAAGGACTGCTTTACTCCGGTGCAATCCACATCCAAATAAAACCGCGCCTATCCATTTTTAATAAGCGTACCACCAATCCTGATTTGGATAATACGCCGGCGGCGGTAAATATTTTACAGGATACGCGTTTACCCATTCATTATGCGGCTGCCAATTTTTTTGCTTTGAATACTGATAATATTCATCAAAAGCCGATTTCAAACAGTTTGGATCGCAGCAATAAGTTGGGTTTTGAAACGGATATTTATGCCAATTCGGATAAGAATTCAGATAGCAATTCGTTGGCGGACAATAAGGGAGCGGCGGCGGAATCACGGGTTCGTAAATCGTATAATTATAAACCGGCGGATTATAAACCGGCTGGCTTACAACAACTATTCCCCGCATATTCGGATGAAGCGAACAGTGATAATAATAAGTTCCGGCGGATGTAAACGTATAAGAAAAATAATTTCCGCGGAACATACTTCCGGAATTAAACATCGGATAATCTGAAGTCACGGTATGAGTTGCATAACCATTGTTCACCCATCGGACCGTATCGCCGGCTTCAACATAAATCGTGGATGGATTAAAAGCATAATCCGATATGGCCACAAGCGTATTCTCCCACGCTGTCGCGGCGTAAGAAGTCGGGACAAGATTTATTTGCAGGGCTCCAAAAATAACAACCAAAACAGCTCCCGTCAAAACCTTTGAGATTAGTTTTTTGATCATATATATGGGGGTTAAAATAATATTCTTAAGAAATTATGATAATCCCGTATTGTATTTTCGCGCAAGGCAAATTGATTGCGCCGGCATTGATTTTATTGCGTTCAACAATGCCGCATTATATAATACTCCATCACGTATATATCAAAAATTCAATCTACAAAATCATGAAATACACATTACCTCAATTAATTTACGATTATGACGTGCTCGAGCCGTACATCGACGCAAAAACAATGGAAATCCATTATTCCAAACACCATCAAGCGTATCTTGATAAACTAAATGCGACACTCGAAAAATATCCGCAAATTTCATATGAAAATCCGTCCGACCTTCTGCGGCATCTTTCGCGCCTTGAGCTTGAAGAAGCGGATAGAATCGCGATAAAAAATAACGGCGGCGGTTTTATAAACCACAAGCTGTTTTGGGAAATAATGGGCCCGAAAAAAGAACCAAACACAAAACTTATCGGCGAAATAACGACTGATTTCGGTTCAATCGATGAATTTAAAAAAATCTTCACCGACGCTTCCGTAAAACATTTTGGGAGCGGCTGGACATGGCTCGCGCGCGATAAAAACGGAAAGCTGAAAATTTATTCGCTGCCAAATCAGGACTCCCCTCTTTTACTCGGAGAAGAGCCGATAATCACGCTTGATCTTTGGGAGCACGCGTATTATTTGAAATATCAAAACAGGCGCGCGGAATACGTACAAAACTGGTGGAATGTTTTAAAATTGATATAATAAAACAGGTCTATGATTAAAAAAATTACAATTTTACTCGCGATTTTCGCATTATTGATTTTAACGGGCTGTAAATTCAAAGAAGACCAACCGACTAATGCTGATGTTTTTCAGCCGGAAATCGAAGCCGCCGATCAAAAAATCGTGGATAATAAAGTTATAATCGACAAAGCCTCAATTCCGGTTGACGGATGGCTTGTTGTTTATGAATCAAATCCTATTCCTGAAAACAAACTGACAAAATTCGGGCCAAAAGAAGAACAGGGAAAAATGCTTGGTAATAAATTCCTTCCGCAAGGCAAAAACGAAAACATAACAGTTGAAATCAAACCCACAAAAACTCAAAGATTAATGTTTATGATCCTTGTCGATAAAGGGCAAAAAGGAGTTCTTGATTCGCAGGGGACGGATCATCCGTATTATTACGGCGCAGGC
>CAZNCD010000117.1:0-2538 GCA_964571575.1 uncultured Candidatus Peribacteria bacterium | reverse complement strand
AAAGGCACAAAAATCAATATTGTGGATACGCCGGGGCACGCGGATTTTGGATCGGAAGTTGAACGCGTGCTTCGAACCGTTGATGCAACTGTTTTGCTCGTGGACGCGTTTGAAGGACCGATGCCGCAAACAAAATTCGTACTAAAAAAATCACTGGAACTTGGTTTAAAAGTACTTGTTGTTATAAATAAAATAGACCGCCCGATGTCCAGACCCGACAAAGTTGTTGATATGGTTTTTGATCTTTTTATAACGCTTGGCGCAAATGAAAAACAACTCGATTTCCCATACATATACACAATCGCAAAAGAAGGCGTGGCTATTCGCAAATTAACGGATAAAAAGAAAAATATAGCTCCTCTCCTCGATTTTATTTTGGAGAATGTAAAACCTGCGAACGGAAACACGGAAACGGATTTTCGCATGCAACCCGCAACTCTTACTTATGACAATTTCCTTGGAAGAATCGCTGTTGGAAGAGTTTATGAAGGCAAACTGAAAATCGGCCAAAATGTTTTTGTTATAAATGCGAATAACGAAAGACGTAAAGGAAAAATAACAAAGGTTTTTACATTTCAAGGACTGGAAAGGGTTGAAACGGAGGAAGCGGTTGCGGGAGACATTGCGGCTATCGCCGGAATTCCTGATATTTATGTCGGGGAAACAATCACAACTTCCGAAACCGCTGAAAAACTTCCAGCAATCAAGATTGATCCGCCCGCTCTAGCAATGGAATTTATGGTTAATACATCTCCTTTTGCGGGACGCGAAGGAAAATATGTCACAAGCCGCCACATCCGTGCAAGACTCGAGAAAGAACTTGAAACAAACGTTGGATTAAAAGTGGAAGAAGCGTCAAGCGGCGGCGATTCTTTTAAAGTTTATGGCAGAGGCGAAATGCATTTGACGGTTTTGATTGAAAACATGCGGCGCGAAGGATTCGAGCTCCAGGTTTCACAGCCGAAAATCATAACGGAAACGCGCGACGGAGAAATTTATGAACCGATTGAATTTGCCGTTATAAACGTGCCGGACAATATGGCCGGACGCGTTATTGAAGCCTTAAACAAAAGGCGTGGCGAAATGAAAAATATGCGATCGGAAAACGGGAATACTTTGCTTGAATTTGAAGTTCCGACTCGCGGACTTCTTGGATTTCGCTCTATGTTTATTTTGCTTACTCGCGGCGAAGGAACGCTTTATCATTCATTTGAAAGGTTTGATAAATGGAAAGGTGAAATCGAAAAGCGAAATGTAGGCTCCTTGATATCCGGAGAAAATGGCTCAACAATGGCTTATTCTCTATGGAAATTGCAAGAGAGAGGTCCTTTATTCGTCAGACCTGCGACAAAAGTTTATGAAGGAATGATTATAGGCGAACATAATCGCGGGACGGATTTGGTTGTAAATCCAAACAAAAATAAACAACTTACAAATACACGCGCATCCGGTTCCGATGAAGCGCTTGCATTAAGTCCGATAACTGAAATGACTCTTGAAAAAGCCGTTGAATACATAGAAGACAATGAATATGTTGAAATAACTCCAAAAAGCATTCGCCTCCGAAAAAAGTATTTGGATAAGCATGAAAGGAAAAAGCATGAAAATGATTAAATTCTAAATCCAAAACAAATGTCGCCCTCCGTCCCGCTTTGCGAGACTGCGGGCATGGTGGGCGCTACTGGACTCGAACCAGTGACCTCTCGCATGTGAAGCGAACGCTCTAACCAGCTGAGCTAAGCGCCCCCAAATGTCAATCACACAGCATCGCTTTCCGCAGCATGACTATCAATTATTGTTCCAAGGCTATAAATATACACAAATTTATATATATCGACCAAATCGTTCTTGCCTCTCAAATACGCCTCGTAAAATTTATCATCTTTGCCTTTTAAAAACACATACAAAACTCTACTGCCATCCGCTCTATATTTCCAGGCTAAATGAGCGTCAAGTCCCGCGATTTTTGTGTCGGTCTCGGCTTTAATCAGATTTTTATAACTTTCGGTGCGCCATTCCACAAAATCATCAAGAGTAAAAATTTCTTGCTGTTCATTTTCTTTTGCGGGCTTTGCGGACCACACATATATCCCAAAAACAACGCCGTCGCGGTCGAGAATAAATCCGTTTCCCTCATTGGTTTTATTTATAATCCAACCTTTTGGAAGCTGAATGCCAAACCATGCTTTAAGATCCTTTTGCTGTTCCGTTAAACCTTCCCATTTTGCGGATGTTTTATTCGGGAAATATTCCGGCGCTGTTCCAATCAAATCAACAAAAGAATATTGCGGAACCGGAATGTATTTAAAAACAAGATTTCGGAAGTGAAATAAATTTGTAAAATAAAAAACCGCAAAAGCGGCTATGATAATCAATACAACGCCAATCGGAATTATTATTATTTTAAATTTCGCAGATTTTTTCATAAAAATTTTTTTTGCGCTCCGCGTAGGGAGACACCCTCCACTGCACTTCGGGCAATTGGTGATGTGTACCCCCTTTAGTAGACACTTTAGAACCCCCTAACCCTCGACCTTG
>CAZNCD010000116.1:0-2541 GCA_964571575.1 uncultured Candidatus Peribacteria bacterium | reverse complement strand
GAATCGGACGATGAAAGGCGACAAAGATTTTATCCTGAGGCTTTTGATGAAAATCACTCCACTAGGATTGCTTATCGTATTCATCCGAAAGGACGCGCTAAATTGCCTTCGAAAATGGTTAAGCCTTTTAAGTCTTTGCGCGATGAGGGTTTTTCCGGCGATGCCCACCCTTTGCTTGAAATGCCGTTACATACTGCAAATCCTATTGATATTTTAAGCACCATGGAAGAAGAAGGATCAAGAGATGAAAGAATAGGCGACGCAACAACCCGCCGCCTCATCCGCGATATGCTTAGAATGACAGGGCGTTAAAAAGGCCGTTTATTTGTGGAATTTCCTGTGCACTTCTTTCAACCTTTGATTCGTTATGTGCGTGTAGATTTGCGTTGTTGTAATTGATGAATGGCCCAGCATTTCCTGAACCGAACGAATGTCAGCGCCGGCCTGAAGCATGTGGGTGGCGTAGCTGTGGCGAAGCGTGTGCGGCGTGACTTTTTTTATAATACCCGCTTGGCGCGTGTATTTTCTTACAATATTTTCAATGCTGACTGTTGTAAGCCTGCGTTTTTCGCCGAGAGTTATATCGGCGGCTGATTTTGCGCCTTTAGAGTTGATGAAAAGCGGATCAAAAGCGTCTGTTCGCGCCGCGAGATATGTTTTAATTTTTTCAGCCGCGCGATCGGAAAGAAACACCAAGCGCGGTTTGCGCCCTTTTCCCCGCACCATAAATTCGTTTGTTTTAAAATCAATCTGGTTGCGGTTTAGTTTTGCAAGTTCGCTCACGCGCAGACCCGTTGAATAAAGAGTTTCAAGAATCGCAAGGTCGCGAAGACCGTTTGCTTTTGACGCATCCACCGCCGCAAAAATGCGTTCAATCTCCTCGCGTTCAAGAAATTCAACCGTGCGCTCCGGTATTTTTGGTAATTCTATTTTTTCCGGCGCGAGAGTTTTTATGTCATTTTTAATAAGATATTTAAGAAAAGCGCGAAGCGCGATTATGTGATACGACTGCGTTTTTGTGCCGAGTGATTCACCCGATTCATCTTTTATGCGATTCAAATGAAGGCGGTATTCGTGTACGCGGTCAAGTGTGATGCGGTTCGGTTCAATATTGCCCGCGAAATTCAAAAAGCGGTTAAGGTAATGGGTGTAATTGCAGATAGTACGCGGCGATTGGTTTTTTTCAACCTCGCAGTAATCGAGGAAACGTTGGATTAAAACGGAAAGCTTCATGATGCAATTTGGGGTCAAACCTGATTTATTATAACATGATATAATTAGGCCTGACCCCGGATTTATGATTTTAAAGCGTCAACAACTCGAAAAAAATGAAAAGAAAATTTTAGCGCCGTACGCCTGTTTGAGCGAAAAATCCACCGGCCGCCATTACAAAGAAAAAGAAGACGAGTTTCGCACATGTTTTCAGCACGATCGCGATCGCGTAATACACTCAAAAGCCTTCAGGAGGCTTCAGGAAAAAACGCAGGTTTTTGTTGCGTACGAAGGCGATCATTACAGAAACCGTTTGACTCATACGATGGAAGTCGCGCAAATAAGCCGTGACGTTGCGCGTGAATTGGGATTGAACGAAGATTTGGCTGAAACAATCGCGCTTGCGCATGATCTCGGGCATACGCCTTTTGGGCATTTTGGCGAAACCGCGCTCAATAAAATAATGGAGAAATTCGGTTCCCGGTTTGAACATAACGATCAAAGCCGGCGCGTTGTTGAATTGATTGAAAAGTTATATCCGGATTTTCCGGGATTGAATTTAACGCACGAAGTTTTGGACGGACTGATAAAACATCAAACAGCTTACGATCAGCCGAAAATAAAATTTGAAACGTATCCGCATCTTGAAGCGCAAGTCGTGAATCTGGCGGATTCGATTGCGTATATAAATCATGATATTGATGACGGTTTGCGCGCAAAAATTTTTGAATTCAAAGATTTGGAAAAAATTGTTTTATGGAAGCGCGCGACTGCCGAAGCTAAAAAATCTTACAAAAAAGAGCTTGAAGGCGGTGTTTTAAAAGCGCGCGTGATATCAAAATTAATCAGCTTGATGATTGATGACATGGTGAAGCAAACGGAAAAAAATCTTAAGAAATATAAAATTCGAAATGTCGCGAATGTGCGAAAATGCAAAGCGCCGATTGCCGCATTCAGCAAAAGTTTTGAGGATGAAACGGCAAAAATACGCGATTTCTTGATGAAGAAATTTTACATGTCCGATCGCGTCAAAGAAAAAATGAAAATCGGGATGAATATTATAGAAAAACTTTTTGAAGCGTATTTTAGCGATACGAAATTGCTGCCGCCGAAACTTCAAGAATGGATTTCCGCAGGAGAGCGCCGTGCGATAGTTATAAAAGATTATATCGCGGGAATGACGGACAGTTACGCAGAACGCGAATATAGAAAAATTTATAAGGGGGCGGTTCTCTCGCCATAGCTTTTATTTTTTGTTTGGAGTTTTCTATTGCTTTAGCCTATAATCGAATAGCTTTTTGTAAATAGAGAACCGTCCCCGCATGAAAT
>CAZNCD010000115.1:0-2546 GCA_964571575.1 uncultured Candidatus Peribacteria bacterium | reverse complement strand
TGAAAACCTTTTTTGTGCAAATGATCTAACGCGACATCTCTCAACATCGTATAACAAACATTGCGGCACGATATGAAGCAGTGTATAAGCCGGAGTTGAACCGTTTGGAACATCCACATATCCAAAATCCTTAATAACGCTTTTATTTTCTCTTTTTTGAATAATCCTGATTCTGACTTTAATCGGTTCAACAAACAACGCAAGTATTCTGCGTTCAACGAGTCCTATCAAGTTTTTCAGCATAGAGCCGGAAACGCCTTTTGGCACATCGCCAAAAACATCGCGCGCGCGCGAAACAAATCGACCCTCAATGACAGAATCTGCTTGCTGTTGCGTGTCTCTCGTAATATCTCCGACGGATAAATTCCTTTCAAGCATGTTCAAATGCGAAGTCAAATCTTTTACGTATTTTAGAATTTCGCGAAATAAAACATTCAATCTTTTTTTCGCATCATCATCTTTATCGATAATGGCAAGATGTATCAAACCATGAAAATCTCTTCTTAAAGCGCGCGGATCCCGAAATATCCTATAAGCGACTGTTCCGAATTTTGGCCCGTCAACATTGCCCGGGCGTTCAACCCCTTCGTCAGTCGCAAAATTAAAAGTGGAACCCAATAAAGTTTTTCTATCCGCCCCATATCTACTTATCGATACGGGCTTTGGAAACATATCCGCAAAAACATTTCTTGCTATGCCGGTTAATTGTTCACACTTCGACTCATTATCAATCAATGGAACAAAATTCACATAATTTAAAAATCCTCTGCTCATGGCTTTAATCTGCGGCTTGGTTAAATCCGCGCCGGAACCTTTCATTTTACCGCCTTTTGAAATCGCAAGTTTTCTATGGCGCAATGCGCGCGGCCTCATTGTGATAACGTAATCCCTATTCAGCTCAAATCTGCCGCCCGAACGCTTTTTTATCTCAGCCGCAACACAGCTTTCAAAACCACTTATGGCATCATATGTAACAAGCAATTCTTTTCTAAAATCAAAAAACGCCTGCCATTCTTTTCTGTCTATAATTTGGCAAAAATCCAAAATGGAATCAGCCGTATTCGCCATGCCGAGTTTTTCCGCCAACGGAAGAAAAATATAAAAAGTTTCGTCCATCATATCGTTAAAAGATTCCGGCTTTGTTTCGCGCAAATATTTGCTTGTTTTTTCATTATCAAGCCTGTCGGCCATTTTTACCGGAACGGAACGCAAATAATCTATAAATAAATCGGGTCTGCCCAAAAACGAGCATAAAACAAGAAATAATCGCAGAGTATGGCGAGTGCGCAAAACCCCCTCTCCTTTTTCCTTGCTCACGACTTCCACAAGATAAGACATTTTTATATCTTTTTTTTGCAAAATCGGAGACTCATGAGAATCAATTTCACTAAAAAACGACAGCATCAAAATATCAATATCATCTTTTGAAATCCCTAAAATTTTAAGAATACCTTTATCAAAATCTTCTTTAACATCGTGATATATCCCTAAACAAGCGGTCGGTTCATCAATCAATCCTACATTTTTGCGCGTCTCAAAAAATAAAACTCTAAGAACATGACGAATATAATCCAAATTTTCATCAAGTTCTTCGCCCGTTTTCGAATCGTACTCTTTTTCCCCTCCTCTTTTTTCGCCGTAATGCACCAAAAAAGCCCATGCTGAAGCGTACCTGATTCTATCCTCCCAGCCTTCCGGAAATTGCTCTTCGGTCAATCCACCTTCTTTAATCGCTTCTTTAAGCAGCAAAATTCTGGGCTCAACTTTTTCAGAAAATATAAAATGCAGTTTGGCGTAAAAAATTTTTTTAAATCCCGGATCATCAAGCGCGTCAAAATGAGTTTGACTTAAATCGAGCTTAACCGCCAAATTCTCAAGCATCCCGCTAAAACTGTCGAAAACCTCTTTTATTTGCGGATGCGCTTGCAATCCGTCAAAATTAAATTCAGACAAATCGCGCCCGGCTTTATCAAGATCAAAAAAATCTCTAATGCAGGGCGGCACTCCAGATTCAACGTCTATTCTAAGATCCTCATCTTGTGACATAAATACCCGATAAAGGGCACAATTGTACAACTAAAATCTATATTTCGTCAAATCCCTAGCGCTTGTTTTAATTTTTTAATCGCGGCGCCTCGTTTTTTGCTTCCAAAAATATAATTTCCCGCTACAAAAACATTCGCTCCCGCTTCATAACATAATTTAGCGGTTTTTGGATTAATCCCGCCGTCAACTTCAATATCCAGTTTCGGGGCTATATGTCGAAGATATTTAATTTTATGTATAACGGATTTTATAAAAGCTTGCCCGCCAAATCCGGGATTAACCGTCATCAGTAAAACCATATCAGCGTCGTGCAAAACGCTGTAAATCTTGGAAAGAGGCGTGCGCGGATTTATGGAAACTCCGGCGCGACAACCAAGTTTTTTTATCATACGAATGACTTTTTTGAGATTTCTGCGGCATGTTTCGTGATGAACGGTAATATACCGCGCGTAAGGCGCAAAGTTTTTTATGTATTTTTGCGGATTTTCAATCATCAAATG
>CAZNCD010000114.1:0-2664 GCA_964571575.1 uncultured Candidatus Peribacteria bacterium | reverse complement strand
AACCGCCAAACGAATGGAAAATGCGGGCGGCGGCGGATAAAAACGAGGCGAAATACAAAATCGATCAAAAAGTCATAAAATATCGCGCAGTAACAGCGATTGATGGCGCCGGGTAAACAATGCGCGACGTATGCGCGACATATGCACTAAAGTAGCGCGGTTCCGGAATAGCCGGGTGCACAAGCGACAGAATTTCCCGCAATCTTACCTTGATTTCCCGCTAAAAATCTGCTAAAATATTTAGATAACAGAGGTGGATCCTCTTGTCTGTCCACCTCCTAAAAAAATGAAACAAATATAAAAATGAAAAGAAAATCATCCGTGCGTGCAAGCAAACACGTTCATAAAAATACATCCACGCATATAAGCGGGCAAAAACCATTAAATTGGGCATCTTTGGAATACCGCTGTCACGAAAAAGGCACAGCCTGGTACGTTATTATAGGACTTTTATTGGCGCTTATTATAACTTACAACATTTATGATCGCGATTGGACTTTTATGCTTGCGTTTCTTGCGGCGGTAATCGCTTATTATTATTTCATCCATAGCGGAAAACCCGCAAAACTTGATGTTGAAATCTCGGATTTTGGCGTACGCATGGGCAAACAAGAATATAAATACAGTCAAATAAGATATTTTTGGATTATAGACAAACCGGAAATAAATACGCTTAATTTAAGGCTTAAAAAACACTTTATGCCGGATATAGTGATTTTTCTTGATGGACAAAATCCGGAAGCGGTTCGTTTTGCGCTTAAGTCAAAAATACTTGAAATAGAAAAACATGAGAGCATGACGGAAGCTCTTGTAAGATTATTAAAAATATAAAATGCCGGAAAAACCAAAAGAAAAACCAAAAGGAACGCCAAACGCGCCGCAGCAAGCACCGCCGGGAATCCCGCAGCAAACTTCGCAAGACAGCGCGGATGCAATAAACGCGGTAGACGCGGCGGAATATAAAGCAAAAATTTTGGACCCAAAAGTTGAAGAGCGCGATAAAGAGATTGGTAAACTGCTTGGCGAAAAAACAGAGGGCGATGAAGGAACGGAAAGACTGCGCGATCAAGTTGCTTTTAAATTTAAAACGGGAATACACATGAGATTTAAAAAAGCATTGGAATACAAAAGCGCGCAAAAAAGAAAAGAGCTTTTGGATCAAGCTGAAAAAGAAGTGAAAACATACATGGATACGATAGAGGCGTTTGTGTATAAAGTCGCGAAAAGGGACGCGGATCCGCATTTGAATGAAAAAGAATTATACGAATTATTGAAACTTGCGGAATCTGTTCCGAAAAATTTCCTGATACCGGAAAAACATCGAGATTTGATTTTACGCGCAATAAGAAGCGGCGAGAAAGGATTGGATCAAAAAGAACTGAAAGAGCTTGCGAGCCTTGTTAAACCGATGCAGCTTGGAAGCAATTTTGAAAATCTTGAGTGCGCGCCGGTTGGAGCCGCGATCGCAATGTTAAGCCCGGCGCAGAGATTTGAAGTTGCAAGAATGGTTATGGATAGAAATCCGGACACCGTGCGGCAATGGGTGACAATGATGGTCGCGAGCGGAGTTTTGACAATCGCGCAGGGGGAACAACTGTGGGATTACGCCGGGAAAAGAGGTTATACAAAAAGCGCTTTCAGCGCAAAAGAAATGACGGCGCTTAGAGAAAATATAATGCAAACAGTCGAAAGAAAAATCAATTGGACTACAAAAGATGACACGAATCCGGCTTTAAAAATGCTCACTCTCGGAAAAATCGGAGCATTCGCGGGAGCGGTATGGGGCGGCTTTGTATTCGCGTTGAACGCGGTTGTTGGCATTAGATCCGGAAATCTTGAAGGACTTGCGACATACGGCGCTCTTGGTCTTGGAGCAATGGCCGGAGGAGTAAAAGTAATGACCGGAAAATGGCCGGCTGAAGATTTTTTAAAAAGCGGAAACGCGGAAGAAAAAGAAAAATCCGCAATAACGGCCGCGGAAGAAAGAATTATGAATATTCTCGGAGAAAATCCGAATCTCACAAGATATTTGAGGGCCGGAGGTTACGCGACAATCCGCATGGCGCTTCACAAAAGAGCGGTTAATAACCAGCCTTTGGAATTTACATTTGAAGACTTGAAAGCTTTGGAAACGGATGGAACGCGCAGAGAAATGCTTGGTTCGCTTGAGAAAAATTGGCCGGATACCGCAATTAAAAATATGCGGGAAATCGCAGGCATAAGCGCGCGGCTTCAAGAACTTGCCGCATCGCACAACGCGGAAACAAAACCGGACGCAAAAGCAGGAGCGCGGCAAATAGCCGAACTGACAGCGATTATGGGATGGCGCTTTGATCCGAAAAGTCCGGCGGATTCACAAACGAGATTTAATTCATTTTATAACACATACGCAAAAAAATACGGATTGTCATAAATAAATTATCGCGCCGCGTAAAACCGCGCCGCACCTCATCGCGCAAAATATGAAAAACATAATCACTGCAAAAAGAATTAAAATAATATTCACCCTCGCGGTGATAATGCTCGCGTTTTTCTCCGCGCCGCGCCTCGCGGAAGCCATTGCCGTAAAATCAGTTTCATACGCGCGGGAGCAGGTGAATCAAATCATCAGCGCAGACAGCGCGCAAAGTGCGCATAACGGCGCAAGGCTTTTGGCGCAGGATG
>CAZNCD010000113.1:0-2707 GCA_964571575.1 uncultured Candidatus Peribacteria bacterium | reverse complement strand
GCAATAATGAAAGCGGAGCCGGCGATGAATTTAAAGCGCTTATTTTTGATTCTGTTTTTGATTTGTATCGCGGAGTTGTGGTTTATGTGGCCGTGAAATCGGGCGAGCTGAAAAAAGGCGACAGCGTTTATTTTCTTTACAACAAAAAGAAAATCGAAGCTCTTGAAGTCGGATATTTTAAACCGGGTTATGTGCCTACGAGCGTTTTACACAGCGGGGAAGTCGGTTATATCGTAACGGGTTTAAAAGAGGTTGCGGAAGCGCGGGTCGGCGATACGATTTGGAAATCCGGCGGCGGATCCGGCGGCGCGAAAATTGATGTGAATAGCGCAAAGCCTTTGCCGGGTTATAAGGAGATAAAACCTTATGTTTTCGCGAGCATATTTTGCGTTGAAGGTGATGATTATCCGGTTCTGCGTGACGCTTTGCAGAAATTGCGGCTCAATGACGCGTCGTTTACTTTTGAGCCGGAACAGTCAACTGCGCTTGGACAGGGTTTTCGGTGCGGATTTCTCGGTCTGCTTCATTTGGATATTGTTCAGGAAAGGCTTGAACGCGAATATGATTTGGATTTGGTTGTGACAGCGCCGAGCGTTTCGCATATTACAGTTTATACGGACGGACGGGAAGAAATGATTATGACTCCTTCGCAGATGCCGGACAGATCGTATATACAAGCCATAAAAGAGCCATGGGTAAAACTCGAGTTGATTTCTCCAAAAGAATATATCGGCAGTCTTATGGAATTGGTTCAGGACAGGCGCGGGGTTTATAAAAGCATGAATTATATCAACGAAAACCGTGTGATTATGGACTTTGAAGCTCCGCTTTCATCAATTATTGTTGATTTTTACGATAAATTAAAAAGCGCGACAGCCGGTTACGCTTCAATGAATTATGAGATGATCGGTTTTAAAGAGGAGGATTTGGTGAAACTGGATATTTTAATAGCAGGGGAGATTGTTGAGGCTTTATCCGTGATTGTGCATAAATCTGAAGCCTATTATGTTGGTTCGACTCTCGCGAAAAAATTGAAAGACATTATTCCAAAAGAAATGTTTGAAATTTCGATTCAGGCGGCGATCGGCGGAAAAATCGTGGCGCGTGAGACGATTTCCGCGTATAAAAAAGACGTTACGGCAAAATTGTACGGCGGGGACAGGACGCGCAAGGATAAATTATTAAAAAAACAAAAAGCCGGTAAAAAAAGAATGAAACAGGTTGGAAAGATTATGCTGCCGCAGGAGGCGTTTCTTGCGATTTTAAAGGAATAATGGTATAATAATTAAACAAAAATAAATATAAACAATGGTTTTTTTCGGCAAAATTTTAAAGTTTTTGGCGATATTTATCGTGCTGGTTGTGTTCGCATGGCTTGGCGCTCAATTATTTTTTCCGGATCAGTATCAAAAATACGCCGCACCGTATCTGGATAAATTTTTTGTTCAGCAAAATGGCGGCGTTGAGCAAAAACGCGAGTTTGATAATTTAACCATCGGTTTTGCTCAGGGTATACAGACTTTTGAGCCTACTTCCATGGATCCGAATATTAGGAACAGACTTCTACAGATTTATGAACCGCTTGTTCAAACCGATAAATTTTTGAATGTTGAGCCTGCTCTGGCTATTTCACAAGGACAGATTGATGATAAAACATGGGAATTTAAGATAAGACCCGGAGTAAAATTTCACAACGGGAAATTGCTTGTTGCGGACGATGTTATCGCGAGCATAACGCGCGCGAAGAATTTTGCGAGATCGGACTTGAAAAATATCCTCGGTTCAATTGACGTGAAAATTTCCGATAAAAACAGCATCATTATTTCAACGAAATTTCCGGATCCGCTGATTTTGCAAAAGCTGTCTTTTGTTCTTATTATGCCGAAAGATTATGTTTCCGATGACACGCCGCTTTTTGTCGGGACAGGTCCTTACAAATATTCGAATTGGGAGAAAGGAAAGGAAATGAATTTTGCGCGTTATGATGATTATTGGGGCGAAAAGCCCGCCGCGAAAAATTTGAAAATAAAAGTTATTTTCGACAAAGAAGCTAGAATAAAAGCTTTAACAAGCGGCGAAATCGATATGCTCGGCGATGTGCCGCCGACCTACATAGAAAGTCTTAACAAAGCGAGAGTTTCAATCAAAACAATGCCGAGCCTTGAAGTTACGTTTTTGCTTTTTAATATGAAGTCGCATGTTTTTTCCGATAAAAAAATGAGAGAAGCCGTCGCGATGAGCATTGATAAAAAAAGATTCATGCTTTCGTCCGTGGGCTATACAAAAGAAGTCAATCAGTTTGTTTCCAGCGGCGTTTTTGGTTTTAACAAAGACATAAAATCCGTTGCCTATGATCCAAGGAAAGTTTCGGAAATTGTTAATTCCGTTTCGGAGTTTACAAATATTCCGTTGAAATTCGCTGTTCCGGAAGGCATGGTTGATATCGGAAAAGACATAGTCGGTATGCTTCGACAGGCGGGTTTTGATGTCACTTTTATCGCGTATAAAAACAACGAATTTGGAAATATCGCGAACGATGATTTTGTTGATCTTTATTTGATGGGATGGAAATCGGATATTAGCGACGCTGATGATTTTTTGCAATCGACAGTTCATGCAAAAGATGAAAAAAGATCGTTTGGAATGTATAATGCGGAAAGATACTCAAACGTTAATGTTGATAAGATGATTGAGGAATCCGCGCGAC
>CAZNCD010000112.1:0-2842 GCA_964571575.1 uncultured Candidatus Peribacteria bacterium | reverse complement strand
AACCTAATCCCTCTTTTTATAAATGGAAACTAATTCGCTGATACTTACAGGACTTTGGAACCGTTTCCGGAACCATATCCCAAAAATGTTAACTTTTTGTTAAAAAAATTTAATGTTGATCCTTTAATATGCGCACACTTAACCAATCTAATATGCGCAAAATACTCATCACGCTGATAATGCTTATCCAAATACCTCTCGCAAAAGCATACGTGGAATGCACAAGTTCGCCGGCAACCGATACCGCGCTTGCAAATCTAACAAGTTCAAATCCGCCGGAAATCACTATCAACGAGGTAAGCTTTAAAGACAAAACCGCTGACTTTATGGAATTATACGTAAAAGACGATAAAAATTCCGGACTCGGCGCGAATATGAAAGATTTTGCGATTTTGGCTGACGGTTCGGAAATCAAAAAAATCGCGACGGATATAATTTTAAAAACCGGTGAATTTATTTTAATAACATTCAAATCTTCCGCAACCGACGAAATCGGTACGACAAATAATTTACTGAAATTATACACATCAAACAGCGGACTCACAAGCACAACAAGCGTTATCGCGCTCAAAAAACCCGACGGAACTTTTGCAGACGCAACTTGCTGGGATGATTCCACTCCAACCGACACGCAAAAATTAAAAATAGACGGACTTATAAATTCCGGCTTGTGGATAGGCCAATGCGTCTCAAGCTTGAACATAAAAGACAACGAATCAATCGGCCGGAATCTGGCAAGCGATGACACAAACCAAGCTGTTGATTGGAATGTTTTTACACATTCAACAGCCGGCGCTCAAAATCAAATAAAAAATAATCCGCCAACCGCAAAAATCACGGTTCAACAAGGTTCAATTTCCGGACAAACGCCGCTCTCAATCAATGTTTCCGCGGAAGAATCTTTTGATCAAGATGGAGACGCCCTTTCCTATTTATGGGATTTTGGGGACAACACAACTTCAACAAATATGAATCCCCCGTCTCACAGTTACGTAACAGCCGGAACTTATACAGTCACGCTCGCGGTTACGGACACTTTAAGCGCGCAAAATTCCGCAACTCTTCAAATAAACGCAATCGCCGAAAATAACAACGCGGCAACACCTCAACCGGAAAATCCGCAGCAAATCGCGCAAAATACAGAAACCGCAAAAATCGTCATTAACGAATTTATGCCCGACCCGGAAGGAACCGACGCCGGATTTGAATGGATTGAATTGAAAAATCTTGAAAGCGCGCAAGCTTCGCTTGCCGGATACAGCATTGATGACGCGGATGGCGGAAGTTCGCCCTATGTTTTTCCGGATACTTTTTTAACGGCGAATGAAACAAAAGCGTTTTATTCAAGTACGACGAAAATAGTTTTGAACAACGATACCGACCGCGTAAGACTTTTTGATAAAAACGGAAATTTAATCGACGAAATTATGTATGAAAAACCAATCAGCGGACAAACTTTTGCGCGCGACGCAAACGGAAAATGGGACATCACCTCAAATTCAACTCCAAACGCGGAAAATAACTTCCGGCAAAACGAAAACAGCACGATCACATGCAATAAAATTTCGCAAAATAATTCAATCGCCGGAGGAGCAACCTCAGACGACGCGGCCGCAAACGCGCCATCAATTAAATACGGCGCTGTCATAAAAGAAAATCCGGCCGAATATATTGACTCGATTTATTTCACGGAAATTTTCCCGAATCCAAAAGGAACGGATAGCGGAAAAGAATGGATCGAGTTATACAACGAATCCGATAAAAAAATTGATTTGGGAAATTGGCAAATCCAAACCGTTGACGGAAAAAAGAAATATTTATTCAAAGATAAAACATTTATCACGGCCAACGATTACCTCGTTATATTGCCAAAAACAGCGTTAAAAAATACCGGCGACACGCTTCAAATTGTCGATCCGGAAAATAATGTTATTGACGAAGTTGAATATCAAACAAGCAGCGAAACGATGTCTTTTGCCAAAATAACAACAAAAACCGAGGAGCCGGACGGAAGCGCTAACATTGAAACGCAATGGGAATGGACAGCCAACACAACAAAAAACGGGGCGAACCCTTCATATGAAATTTTCAACGCGAAAATCACGGACGCAGATTTGCAAAAAAATCAATTCAACGCACTCAGTAACGATAAAAAAATATCCGTTTCGTTTTCTGAAAAAATTCTTCCGCAAACTCTCGCGGCGAATGTTTTAAAAGCGGATGAAAATTTCCGCATAAAAGCGCGTCAAATCAGCGATAATACGTATGAACTCCAGCAAATCGAAACATCGCCGGAAATAGCAACCGCAACAACCGCGCAAAATAAAAATCCGGAAAACGAAACCGGTAAAATTTATCTGGCGATATCAATAGCGTTAAGCGTAATAGCCACAGCCGCAATTATCATATACGTCAAAAAAACAATCAGTAAATAAAAAACAATGACTCGCGTCCATGGTTTTTGCTATTTTTGCTACGCAACATAGTTTTTTTTAGCCAATCCGTGAAACAAAAATAATTGTGATTTTCGGGACGTCCCGGAATATTCACAAACGCAAAAACTGGAGAATGATAATCGATCCATTCTTTCCGCCGCACACCACCGTTATCCGTCTTCATCCATGCCATCTAAAACCTTGGCGTATTCCATTTTATAAATATCCAACAAAGACATGGCAATCGTAAGAACCAACGGACCGTATATAATACCCGGAAAACCAAATGCCAAAAATCCGCCGAAAACAACAAAGAAAATCAAAAGCGGATGCATTTTCATACCACCGCCTATAACAAACGCCCTTACAACATTATCGACTGTCGAAACGACAAACAATCCCCACAA
>CAZNCD010000111.1:0-2865 GCA_964571575.1 uncultured Candidatus Peribacteria bacterium | reverse complement strand
GCGTGCGAGAAACGCCGGATAAAAACGAGGCGAAATACAAAATCGATCAAAAAGTTTTGAAATTCAGAAACGCGGCAAGATAGAATACTGCACCTTGCCTCCATCCCCGTTATTGGCTTAAAATATAAGCCTAATCCATAAAATATGGTACCGCGAAAAATTTCTGCAAAAAAATCTGCCGACACAATTGCAACTAAAGAAAAAAATGCTGAGCCCAAAAACCAAAAAAACGTTTTTCTATTCCACGGCGAAAACGTTTTCAGCGCAACCGCAGAATTAAACAGGTGGCGCGAAAAATTTATTAAAAAACACGGCGACAGCGATCTTGATATTTTTGAAAACGCGGATGCGGACAAAATCTCGGCAGCAGTCCTGACATCGCCATTTTTAAGCGAAAAACGACTCGTTATCATAAAGAACTCAATTGAAAATTTCACTTGTGCGAACGCGGAAAAAGAAACGAAAAAACTCATCTCTACGCTCAATAAAACCCCTGAATCAACCGTTATCGTATTTTTTGAAGACAAAGAAATCAAACTCAACGCGATATACAAAAAAATCCGCGAAATAGGCGAAATAAAACTATTTAAAATTTTCACGGAATTCGAACTCCAAAACTTCATAAAAAAACATACAGCCGCGCTTGGCGGTGAAATCCGGCCGGACGCAACAAATTATCTGATCCAAATGACGCACAGCAACTCATGGACAATCGAAAAAGAACTCGAGAAACTCACAACATACTGCCTAAACCGCGAAATCACAACAGAAGATATCGATTTACTCATCACTCCCTCGCTTGAAACTTCCATATTTCGCCTGACTGATTTGATCGCGGAAAAGAGAATGAAAGAAGCGACAAATATTTTCAGAATACTTGTTTCAAGCGGCGAAGATACAAGCAGAATTTTCGCGATGATAGTACGACATTTCAGATTGCTTATACTCGCATGCGATTTAAAAAACCAGAATCTCACCCGCAACCAAATCTTTCAAAAATTCAAAATATACGATCCAAAAATGCACCCATATCCGGTTGGAATCTATACGGATAAAGCTGCGGAATTTAATATCGAAGAACTCAAAAAAATCTACGGGATGCTCTTGCGCCTTGATGCGGACCAAAAAACCGGCCGCATCAAAACAACAGTAGACAACAAAACCGAAGCAATGCTGACGATGGAAAAATTAATAATAAAACTTTGCAGATAAAATTCTCCGCGCTTACGCGCGGGGAACTCTCGTCAAATTAGTATCTCTCCAAATACTTCTCCACTTCCCACTTTGTCACCTGAATTCTGTACTCATCCCATTCCTTCATTTTCGCCTCATAATATCTTGTAAATATATGATCTCCAAGCACGCTTTTCATCAACTCGCTCCTGCGAAATTCCTGTAAAGCTTCATACAGATTACGCGGGAGAGACGCAATGCGTTTTTCCGCCCTATCCGCTTCAGATAAATGATATATATCTTCTTCAACAGGCTTTGGTACTGTCATATTTCTTTTTATTCCATCCAAACCGGCGGCAAGCATGGCGATAAAAGCGATATAAGGATTGCATGAAGGATCAGGGCATCTAAGTTCGCATCTTGTAGATTCTCCTCCTCGTCCGGTTGTAGTAGCCGGAACTCTTATCAGCGCAGATCTATTTTTCTGCGCCCAGGCAATATAAACCGGCGCTTCATATCCGACAACAAGACGTTTATAAGAATTGACGAGCGGATCCAGCACCGCGTTCATTTCTCTTATATGGAACATTTGTCCGGCAATAAAACTGCGAGCGATTTCGGAAAAATAATAAGGTGCATCGTTTGAATTATAAAAAGCATTCTTGCCGTCTTTAAACAAACTCTGATGAACATGCATTCCGGACCCGTTGATTCCAAAAATCGGTTTCGGCATAAATGTCGCGTAAAACCCGTGCTTTGCCGCGACGGTTTTCATAACATATTTGAATGTAACCGCGTTATCGGCCGTTGCAAGCGCGTCGCCATACTTAAACGCGATTTCTTGCTGACCGTTCGCGACTTCATGAGTGCTTCTTTCAACGTTTATTTTCATTTCTTCAAGCGCAAAACACATTTCGTTCCGGATTTCATGAGCTTCGTCCGTCGCGAAATCAAAATAACTCCCTTTGTCATGCGGAAACGGGACAATGCTTCCGTTCTCGTCTTTCTTGAAAAGAAAAAACTCTAATTCCGGACCGGTGTAATATGTATATCCAAGTTTTTTGGCTTCCGCAAGCTGTTGCTTTAAAACGCCTCTCGGATCACCCACGAAAGGCTTGTCGTTCGGAGTATATACGTCACAAATGATTCTCGCCGTCGTTGCGCCGTTTGTCCGTGTCCACGGAATAAGCGCAAAAGTATTCAAATCCGGCTTTAAATACATGTCGCTTTCAAAAATCCTGGCATATCCCTCAATCGAAGAACCGTCAAACCAAATATTGCGGTCTATCGCATCCTCAAGTTTATCAACCGGAATGGTAATCCCTTTAACAATCCCAAAAATATCAATAAACTGCATGTTCACAAACTCAACATTTTCACGTTTTACGATATCCAAAATCATTTTTTTTGTAACTCCGATTTTTGGAAGACCTTTAAAATAATCGCGGCCGTGTGATGTGATTAAATCTGTTTTCTCGATTACGGTTTTTTCTGCGACTGGCATGTTCAATTTGGTTAAATAATAAATAACAACGTCAATTTAATAGTTAAATGCATGGATTTCAATAGGTTTCATACACTATGTGCGCGGTTGTAGAAAAAAATTTCAGCTAACTGAAATTTTGGCATATGCAAGCCAAATTTAAACAAAAACCATATGCTCTTGCGTCAATAAACAAACGCGCGTAAAAT
>CAZNCD010000110.1:0-2918 GCA_964571575.1 uncultured Candidatus Peribacteria bacterium | reverse complement strand
GCTTAGATAACGCCGAATTTCTTTCTTTAACTTATCGAGTCCAAGATTTCCGACTCCGCCCTGGTGCTTGGACTCTTTAAGCATGGAAACGATATCCGCTTTGTTGATTTTGAGATTTTTTAAATGCGAACCGATTTCGCGATATGCGTCGCGGAAAGACATGCCTTTTTTAACCATCTCAAAAGCTTTGTGCGCCGCGAAAAGCTCCGGAGTCATGTTTTTAAGAAGCTGTTTTTCGTTCGGAATGAGACTTTTTACGACAACCGACATTACTTCAATCGACATTTTTGTGTAGCGCAAGCCCAGAAACAGCGGACGCTTCATCTCCTGACCGTCGCGATGATAGCCGGAAACTTTGTTCAAAATGTTCATTGTGAGTTCGTTTCTGCAAGCGATAACCGTTGAAGTGCGGCCCCGAACAAGTTCGCAAACGTCAAGATTTTTTTTCTGCGGCATGATTGACGAACCGGTTGAAACGCTGTCCGGAACATGGAAAAAATTGAACTCCTGCGTTGTGAAAAACAGGAAATCGCAAGCCAATTTATTAAGAGTCAGCATAATCTGAACGCATGCTTCAAGAGCCATTCCTTCTATTTTTCCGCGGGAATTGTGGCAGTAGATAACATTATTCTGTGTGCGTTTTAGGCCGAGATCGCGGCTCAATTTGTCGCGGTCGAAACTGAAAGGCGAACCATAACCGGCGCCTGATCCAAGCGGATTCTGATCAACCAATCCATCTGAAATCGCTGATAGAATTTTTATATCATCAATCAGGCTTTCCGCAAACGCGGCGTACCAAGTTCCAACCGATGTCGGCATCGCTTTTTGCATGTGCGTGTAGCCGGGCATCGGCATGAATTCATATTTTTTTGCGGTGTTGACAAGATTGAACGCGAGTTTAAGCGCGAGGCGGCGGAGTTCGGTCAGTTTTTCTTTCATAAAAAGCCGCATCACAACCAAAATTTGATCATTGCGCGAACGCGCAGTGTGGATTTTTTTACCTATCTCTCCGTAATTTTCAACGAGAAAATTTTCGATTTTCGTATGGCAATCTTCATCTTCAACAGTTAGTACAAATTTTCCGGCTTTATATAATTTTGTAATTTCAGCGAGTCCTTTTTCAAGCTGCTCCAGTTCGCGCGCTGTTATTATCCCGTGGCGATGCAGCATTCTGCCATATCCAAGAGATCCTTGAACATCGTACGGAATCAGTTCCTGATCATAAATCACATCTTCGCCGGCGTTATATTCTTCAACCAAGGGATTTATTTTCATCGCGGAGGATTTATACCAAAGTTTTCTATGAATCGATTTTTTAGGTGTTTTATTAGACATTGAGGATTGGTTATTGATGTCGCTGCGCGGAACGGCGTTTTTATATTTTAAGTGTTTTATATCCGTTTTCGGTTGCGATTTTTGCGAGAGTTTTTATGTTGTAGATGCGGACGCCGTCAGCAAGAAGGTTTATTTCATCGAACAAATCGCCGTTTGAATTGGGTATAAATATATCGCTGATGTTGTCTGTGCCGATTGAAACATTCACGCCCGCTTCAAGCAATTCATCAACAGGCGCGATTGAATTATGCACCGGCGCGAGCTTGTCTTTATGCTGTTTCATGCCGATCGCGGCGCGAGGGCAAACCGTGACGTTTACGCCGAGGTCAAGCATTTTTTTGTAAATGCGGCGGCGGTCTTCTTTCGATTGGCACGCGACGGAAATCGCATGCAGAAGCGTTAAACGGCCCTGCATTTTATTTTCCTCGGCTTTATCCAAAAACCATTCCGTGTCTTTTTCCAACGGATTGTTTTCCTGATCAATGTGAACATCAATGTCTTTGCCGAGATTTTTCGCGATTCCGAACAAAATATCCGCGTGCTTTCTGCCTCCGTCCCCGTATTTTCGGTCGCGCGAGGGCAAACCTCCGACAACATCGCAAACCGCGCATGCTTTTTCAAACAAATCGGTTTTATTTTTATCAAAATCCATCGCGTCCGCGTTCAAGAATCCTTCAAGCGGATGAGCGGCAAGCTGAAGCGTAAATTTCCCTTTATATTTTTCGCGCACTTTTGCGGCCGCTTCAACCACCATCATATTGACGATGCTGTCCGCATCAACATGCGTTCTGCAAGCCATAATCCCCTGTTTTATAAATGAATCGATCGTAGAGGACATCCTCGCTTCCAGCTTTTCCGGCGTGTGCTTTTTTTTGATATCGCGCATCAAAACCCATTTTTCTTCCATAAGCGCTTCGGCTTGTCGCCAAATATCTTCGGTCAAAGTGTACGCGCGGTCAAGATGCGCATGACAATTAACCATTCCTCTGGTCAGATTGACCTTTGACAGAAAAAGGTCTTTGAATGGAAATGGCTGAGGCATATTTTTTAAGATTTTCTTCCCGTATTCTAGCAAATCAATAAACTTTTTCCAAATAGCATTTATCGCATAGCCGAATTATATATTATTCGCAGGGGCTTTCAAAATATCCGACTTCGGCGCAGACTCTTTTCGTATCGGTTGCGGCTGAGAGATGCGGAAATTTGTGATCATCCGGAAATCCGCAATATGCATTTAATCTTTGAATCGCTTTATCTGCGGCGGCCTGTATGGCATCTGCGGCGGAAATATTAGCCGCATCAACACATTGAGCCATGCCTCTTGGGCCAAGTCCTTCTTTATCAACTCCAAGCTAGGCGAGAGCGCTTAATTTTGTTTCTGATTGAACGCGCATAATTTGCTGCGGCGCGGAACACGCAAGTCCAAAAGCAAGTATGACAGGAACAAGTTTGTTTAAAGCGTCAATATTCATTGGAGGCTAATTTTAACAGTTCGACTCGGATTGTCAATGTCTGTATTGTATCACAGTAAACAATACACAAACATTTAGGACACCGTGTTAAGATTAAATAGCATATACATA
>CAZNCD010000109.1:0-2946 GCA_964571575.1 uncultured Candidatus Peribacteria bacterium | reverse complement strand
CTCATCAATGACTTTCGGCAATTTTTTGAAATATTCTTCGCGTGAAAATTCTTCGTTATAAATATGATATTTTTTATGACGCAAACCAACGCATCCAAAACAATCACCGCAACCTTTCATGTCATAACAATATAAACAATCGACACAATCAACGCAATCCTGACAAAAGTTACAACTATATAAATTCACGCAATCAGAACATTCATAACACAAAACGCACTTCTTAATGTTTTGATTATCAGTACAATCCTTGCATTCAAGAATTCGATATCCGAAGTAGCAATCTTCATTCCCAAACGCGCTAACAAGCAAATAACAATTTTTATTCTCCACGCCCCAGTTTACGTAATCGCTATTCACGCCTTTCATGTTATGCAAAGCCATCCGCGGCGTGCGTAAGCGCAATTCTTCGAATTGTTGAAGCCAAGATGTCATACTTTTCCATAATCGCTAAATTGTGAAATCGCCAAAAATTCCGGATAATCCGACTCCAAATGCTTGCCATAAATCCCCTCCTGCCGCATCAAAGTTTTAATTTCCGCAACTTTCTTTTTATATTCTTCTTCGGAATACGGCTTATTTAAAATATAAAACTGTTTCGCGTTAAGATAAATACATCCAAAACAATCCCTACAATTAAAACACATCTCACAGTATTCCAAATTTCCGCTATACCAACACAAATTACAAAAATTACTGTTATACAAATCAACCGCGCTCATGCATTCATAACACAATTCCGCAGGCAAAGCTCCGGCATAAACCATGTCATAGCAATCTTTTAAAGTGGTTGCGTTATAGCAATATCCAGAGTCCCACAAATGATTGCTGTCCCAGCAATAATGAGCATTGCAGCTGTTATAAAGATAATCGCCCGTACAATTCTCATTGTTTTTTTGATGCACATACAAACGCGGAACAGTAAATTTCAGTTTTTCAAATTCATCAGGCACTCGCTTCAAATCAATTTTTTTTGCCGCCTCCACATACTCCTCTTTTGTATAAGATTTATTGAAAATGCAATATTTCTGACGCCGGAGCCCAACACACCCAATACAATCATTGCAGCCAACGCAATCATAACAAAATTTCGAATCATAAGTATCAATGCAATCCTCGCAGTAATCACAGTTGTAACACTTCTCACAGCTGACGCATTCGTAGCAAAATCTGCACTCCCACATATACGCGCAGTCACAGCAATCCTCATTTTTATACGGCCAAAACATATAAAAACAATCCCAGTTTCCGCCGCTGCCATAACAAAGATAGCAATTATTATTATTGGCTCCATAAGGAGAATAATCGCTGTTCACACTCCGCGCGTTTATCACGGTGCGCGGCTGTGATTCACGCAATTTTTGGAGTTCTTCAAGAAAATTCATATACGTTATTATAAACCGCGCTCAGAATAAAAACAAAATCCCCATTTGTACACAGAGAACCGTCCCCTATTTCGAAACTTTATAAATTAAATTGAAATTGACAAACTTTATAAAGTTTTATATAATGGAGATATGACAATATCTGAAAAACTAAAAATCGTCAAAGGCCTTTCCGGGCTAACTCAAGAGCGTCTTGCCCAAAAATTTAACGTATCTTTCGCCACACTGAACAGCTGGATTAATGGAAAATCAACTCCGCATCAAAAAGCGCAAATTTTAATCGATGAACTGTACAAAGAATATACCGGGCAAAAAATTATTCCGGACAATGTTTTGCGGGCGAAAAAAGAACTGCTTATTTCAAAAAGTAAAAAAAATAAAAATGTTTTAAAAACCATCATATCAAATCCGGATATTCACGATGAATTCGTGCTTTCTCTCACGTATAACACAAATTCAATTGAAGGAAGCACGTTAAATGAAAATGAAACAGGCGCAATATTATTTCATAACAAAGTATTGCCGAATAAAAGCCTGAAAGAACAATTGGAGGTAAAAAATCATCAGGCGGCATTGCAATATCTGTTCAAACATCTGTCAGAGAAAAAAAACATGGATGAAGATTTGATATTAAGATTGCATGCGATTTTAATGAACGGAATAAGAGACGACGCCGGATTTTACAGAAGATATGGAGTGCGAATAGTGGGCGTGAATATGCCAACCGTAAATTACATTAAAGTACCGGTTTTAATGACTGAATTTGTAAAATCAATGGTGGCGCAGAATAAAGATTCGATCAGGCACGCAGCAAAAATTCACAGTGATTTTGAAAAAATCCATCCGTTCGGAGACGAAAACGGAAGAATCGGCCGTCTGATTTTAAACGCGATGCTGATGATTAAAAATATGCCTCCCGCAATAATCAAACAAGAAAAAAAACAGCTGTATTACACTTTTTTAAATAAATCTCAACTTCAAGGAGATTCAAGCCTGCTGGAAGATTTTTTATGTGATGCAATATTGGAAGGATTCAAAATGATGGAACAATAATCTGTCGCAAATCAGCCAATTAAATCGCTTAATCTGTACCAAAGCGAAGGATCATTGCGAAACGCCAACCTCCTGCGCTCGCGCTCAGGCGGAGAAAGCATCGGCAAAGGAACGCCAAGTTTTTTATAATACTCAATATCTTCAGGGCGAATTGTGAAGTTCTTTGCCATAACCGCGCTTAATTATAAACAAAAAAACCGCTATATGTAAAATCAAAACCGCAACGAAAAGCGCGTTCGCGGTACCAGCATCAAACATTCCATAACGCTGATATGAAAAAGTGACACTGAATCTGTCCAAAACATCTTTCGCAACAAAATACGCCAAAATCATCGCATAACCGCTCCAATTTATCCGCCGCAAATGCGGCGTGATCACAAAAATCTGGCTTCCATAAAGCAAAACCCAAAAAATATTGCCGAACTCATACCAACCGAAACCGCGCTCAATCATATATAAAGGATAAAAAATAAGAGCCATAAGCGCGTACGAAACAATACCAACAGCC
>CAZNCD010000108.1:0-2971 GCA_964571575.1 uncultured Candidatus Peribacteria bacterium | reverse complement strand
CCTGAAGGACGGCTTTGAAATTTCCATCCAAAAAGCGCGATTTCTTGTTTGGAGCGGGTAACGGGAATTGAACCCGTATCTAAACGTTGGCAACGTCTCGTACTGCCGTTGTACTATACCCGCGCAAACTTCAAAAAGAGTACGCGAAAAATTTACCGCATTCATCATTATCCGTCAAGCTCAGCGGATTCATCTTTTAATACAAAATATCCACTGTTCGGGAGATTTGCGCGAAGAACTTCCGCCACTCTGCGAGAAACTTCCATGGAGAATACATTACCTTCGGGATTTTCAAACGTAAAATTGCCGGGACTGTCTACATTGGCTACAGTTAAAATTTGCATTATCGTAATCAATGTTTCAGTGCCTTCAAGCGGGCTATCCCCTTTTTTACTTATTCTTATTGTTTCGCTATCTTTGAGTGATTTTTCCATATTATCGTTTATTATAGCTTAGGAACAAATTTTAACTATAAAAATTTGATTATTCAAGTAAAATATGATTTATTATTTCGGTAAAGATCACCCCGCGCCGGGGTAGCTCAGTGGTAGAGCACACGGCTGAAAACCGTGGTGTGGGCAGTCCGATTCTGCCCCCCGGCACCAAATTCAAAACAGCGTATAAGCTAAAACCAATGCGTTCAAGGTCATGTTGCGCATTTTGGTTTTCAATCTCATTTACATTGCTGTAAAATAAAACCCTATATTTTATAATATGAAACAATCCGGAGAAGGGGCGACAGTCGAAAAATTTTTTATTCAGCCAATAGTTTGTTTGCGCCCGGGCAATAATTATGCCGTGGCCAAAGTCAATGATTTTTGCCGCATAAGAATAGAAATAATCAACAGAGAGTTTGGTCTGCGTATAAAAGTTGTAATTTTAGATTTGGACGAAACGCTTTTGCCTTACCATCATGAAGTTATTCCAGAAAAAGCGATTGAAACGGTGCGTCAAATGGTCAGAGACGGAGTGGAATATGTTTTAATTTATTCAAATAATGATTCCAGAACGGATAGGGCGGTATCTTTAATGCGCGCAGCTGAGGAGGAAGGCGCGACAACAAAAATTCAACCCATACATTATCCAAAACCCGACCCAATAGGTTATATTGAGATTATCGAAAGTATGAATAGGGAAAGATTGGCATTGGAATTAGAGCGCCTGACTAACGATCAATTTGTTATGATCGGCGATAACGGCAACACTGACGGCGGATGCCTTAAAGTCAGAGATGAAAATGGCGCAAGAATCAATTTTATAAAAGTGGACGTGATAAAAACAGATGAGCCGTTTTTAAAAAAATTGAAGCGCGCGCCGCAATTTATTACAAGATGGTGGTTTAATTTTATATCCGACATCACGGACGCGTTTGGAAACAGAAAGGTTTTATACGATGAAGATTTTAAAAATTAAAATACGATAAACGCTTTCTCGCGCAACACATTATTAAGCTCGAACTCAAGGGGGCTTATTGACTATGGACGCCGGCGGCCACATAATAAAATATAAGATTATTTTTTAACCAACCCTCACATGGAAGTTAGAATATTTACAAAAGAAATGTCCGCTTCCGAAGACAAGAAAGTTAAAGATTATTCAGCTGTGAAAATTGAGCAGATCGAACGTTTGCTGAAGCATTTTGCGCCAGATGCGATTCGTCTTAACATCAACGCCGAAAAACTCGGCAGAAGAAGCGCGTACAGGGTTGAATTCGTTCTTAAAGTTCCATCAAAAACAATTGTTGGCAGAGAAGCAAGCCACGAAATAACAAAAGCGGTGGATCTTGCAAAAGACAGAGTTGTTAGACAGATAAAAAAACATGAAGAATTGTTGCGCAGCAGAGGCGGTTCAAAAAAAAAGGCAAATAAAAAACCGCATGCGGAAGCGCACATCGAAGTTGATTACGGAAAATTGACAAGCGTCGAGGGCATGGAGCGGGGGCAAAAAGAAAAGTTATTCGATATCGTCCATCCTTACATAGAAAAATTGAACAAATTTATAAAAAGAGAACTGCTTATAAAAAAAACCGCCGATGAAATTTCCGCGGAAGAAGCGGAAAGTGAAGGAATACTCAACGAGGTTATTTTGGAATTTTACGCCAATTACAACCCGCAGCTTAAAGAAAGAGATCTTGAACAATGGCTTTATACCGTAGCGATAAACAAAATAAGAGCCGCGTTGGAGCAGCTTGAAAGCGAGGGGTTGCATATGATACCGATTGAAGAAACGGAAATTACTCCCAAAACCGATGAAGAATTTGAATACGTAATGCCGATGGAAACAAAATCAGTGCTTACTGAAATTACGGGCGACGAAGAAGAAATAATTCCAACAAAAATCGCGAAGAAAAAAGAACTGTCAAAATTTTTGATGACCGAACTATCGCAAATTGAAGATAAAAAAAGAGAAGCGTTCATACTCCATAAGCTTGAAGGATTTTTGCTGGCTCAGATAAGTGAAATGCAGCACAGGCCTTTAAAATCTGTAAAAAAGGACGTCGAAGATGTCCAAAAAATTCTCACGAACAAGGCCAAACAGGAATTTGGAGAGGGGATTTAAGTAAATTTCCTATTGAACATCTCAATATCTATGGCTATTATTAAGCCGTGTTTGATGCTGTTAACAGAATATTCGCGAATATAATTTTATCCATTCAAAGTTCTGCGACGGAATTTTGGGAGAATTTGGGGTATTTGCATCTTTCATGGATTCAAGTTCTCTTGGATATAATAATAGTGGCTGTTTTGATTTATTACTTGATTTTACTCTTGAGAGGGACAAGAGCCATAAATATAGCTTGGGGGCTTGTTATCCTTATGATTATTTTTGTGCTTAGCAGAGCGTTTTCTCTTATATCCACAAACTGGATATTCGAAAAATTTCTCACTGTTATCATCATCGCGATACCGATTATTTTTCAACAAGAGCTCAGGCGCGCGCTTGAAAAACTGGGTAAAACAAAATTATTTAT
>CAZNCD010000107.1:0-3031 GCA_964571575.1 uncultured Candidatus Peribacteria bacterium | reverse complement strand
CGTGCTCACTCCTTCTTGGGCCGATGAATTTATAACTCCTTTAATTGAGATTCACGGAAATAGAATTTTTCTTTTAAATACGGAAAATCCGTCTGTTCAAGCAACATTGAAGATTTTAAAAAAATCCAAAGAAACATGAATTGTGTTTTAATCATCAAACAACTCCGCTCTTACGCCAATCCTTCAAATATTGCCGGTATGGCGCGTTTTGGGATAACCGGAAAAAATATTCTTGGCGGACCGAATATTCCGACAATTCGTAAAATGGCAAAAAAGATAGGTCGCAATCACAAAACTGCGCTCGAGCTTTGGAGAAGCGGTATTCATGAGGCGAGAATTTTGGCACCGATGATTGATGAGCCGGAATTGGTGACTTGGAGGCAGGCTGAAGCGTGGGCCTGTGATTTTGATTCGTGGGATGTGTGCGATCAGTGCTGCTCCAATCTTTTTGATAAAACCGCGTTTGCGTATGAAATGGCTTTGAAGTTTAGCGGACGCAAAGAAGAGTTTGTAAAGCGCACTGGTTTTGCTTTAATGGCCGCGCTCGCTGTGCACGATAAAAAAGCATCTGACAAAAAATTAGCTGCGTTTTTTCCAGTTATTAAGCGCGAATGTGAAGATGAGCGAAATTATGTAAAGAAAGCCATAAATTGGGCGCTTCGGCAAATCGGGAAAAGAAATCCTGCACTAAAAAAACAGGCGTTAAAAGTTGCGGCTGAAATTTTGAAAATCGACTCCAAGGCGGCGAGATGGATTGCCGGTGACGCAATAAGAGAACTTAAAAAAAAATAAACCCGAACTGTTCCCAGGAACAGCAGCGCAATAATTTTTCACCTCCACCCTTTCTTTTTTAACGCGGCCGCCGCCGCATGCTGCTCAGCTTTTTGCTTGCTTGAACCTTTGCCTTCCGCGATGAATTCGTTCTTGATATAAATGCCTATTTTGAAATTTTTTGCGTGATCGGGGCCGGATTCTTCAACCACTTTATAAACCGGAGCGCCGAAATCTTTTTCCTGCGTTATTTCCTGCAAAAGCGATTTCGGGTCTATGTGGAGCCCCTGTTCGATAATCGGCGTGAGGCGACCGAGGACGAATTTTTCTATAAATCCGCGGGATTTTTGGTAGCCCTGGTCAAGATAAATCGCGCCGATAAGCGCCTCCAAAACGTTTGCCAAAATATACGGTTTTTTGCGGCCGTTGCCCATTTCTTCCCCTCTGCTTAAATACAGCATCGAACCAAGATTTATTCCAGATGCAATCTCCGCCAAATGCGGACCTTTAACAAGTGCGGATCTCAAATCCGTGAGCGCGCCTTCTGGATGATTCGGATATTGTTTGTATAAAAATTCCGTGGTAATAAGTTCAAGCACCGAATCGCCGAGAAATTCAAGGCGTTCGTTGTGCTCTTTCACGCGCTTATGTTCGTTAACGTAAGATCTGTGCATAAAAACAGTATCCAACAAATCCATGTCTTTAAATTTTATACCGATTGTTTTTTGAAGTTCTTTATATTTTTCCATATAACCGCGCTTTATGCCGTTTTTGTTTCCAACGCTTTTTCCAGCGTTTTCCCCGTTTTGATATCCCTCCCTTTGCAATATTTTGTCATAACGCTGCTTAAAACACCGTTAATAAATTTTGATGAATTTAAATCGCCGTATTCTTTTGCGATTTCAATGGCTTCGTTTATCGCAACAACCGGCGGCACATCTTTGGAATAAATTATTTCATAAATACCTATTTCCAAAATCGCCCTATCCACCGGTGCGATTTTTTCAACCGGCCAAGCCGGCGCGAATTCCTTTATATGTTTGATTATTTTTTTGTAATGCTTGATGATGCCGTTAAAAATTCCGGACGCAAAATCCGGATCATCTATTTCTGTATCTTTGTCGTTCAAAATATATTGAAAAATGGTTTTGGGTTTTTTTTTGTGAACCTCGTATGCAAACAGCGCTTTCATCGCCGCAATTCTGCCTGTGCGTCTTTTATACATAGTTTTGGGATAACGGGACCGTTTCCCTGCGGGACCGGGTCCCGTCTAACTTATTACGCTTTGATTTTTTTGACAACATCCTTACCCATATCAATCGCTTTGCGTTTGCCGTAATGGCCGCAGTTCGGGCAAATATGATGGTTCAGCTTCATTTCTCCGCAATTGGCGCATTTCACGAGAGCATATTTTTCATACATGATTTTTTGCGCTCTTTTTTTGAAACCGTTATAGCGTTTTTTTACGGCGCTTCGCGGGGTTTTTTTCTTTATTACCGGTCGTTTTCCCATGGGTGTTTGCTTTAAACAATTCTTTTAAATGCGATAAGGGTTTGTTCTCGGGGGGAGTGTTTTGCGTCCGATGCTTACACTGTTTTTTATTTAAATTTTGCCCGCAAACTTTGCACAACCCCTTGCACTTTAAAGAGCATAGCGGAATAAGCGGAAAATGCAAGAGTATTTCCTGCCTGAAAAGCTCGATTAAATCGATTGTCATTGTTTTCATATCAACTAAATACAAATCGTGCAAGTCTTCCGGAATATGGGGCCGCTCAAATAAAAATTGTCTTTCTATAAACGGAATTTTAACTGTGCGGGTAAACGGTTTCAGACAGCGTGAGCAGATGAAAATCGCGTTTGTTTCAAAATTTTCCGCGGTAACATTGAGTTCGCGATCGAGCTTCATCACTTTAATTTTTGTTTTGATGCGCATCGCCTCCGGCATTGCTTTTTCACCAAAATACACTTTTTCGTTGATATCAAACTCCGCGTAGTTACCTTCCGCGGCTTCGTAAATCGCGCCGATATTGATTTTTAATTTGTTTTGCATGTTGGGAGTCGCTTCGCGACAATTTATTTCTATGGAGCTATGCCCCGCTTCGCGCGGCGCTCTTGCGATTAATTTCTTCGCATGGCTGTCGTCAGTCTCAAAATATATATAAAGAGATTGAAAATATCAAGATAAAGCCGGAGCGCGGCGTCGATTGCATATTCTTCGTTGTGCGTTTTACGGATCATCTGAAAATCAACCATCGTATAA
>CAZNCD010000106.1:0-3038 GCA_964571575.1 uncultured Candidatus Peribacteria bacterium | reverse complement strand
TTTGATATCGCGGACCAGCTTAAAAGAGCCGAATCCGTCACGGCAAAAGATCCGACGAAGGGAAACTTGTTATTTGTTTACAGATACGGATCCGACGGAGCGATATACGCAGCCGGCGGAATGAATCAATTTTTCAAATACGAGAAGCAAGGCGATAAATACGTTGAAGCAATTGCATCGCAAACGGAATATATGGATAAAACTTTGCAAGCAATGCTTAATGTTATCGATCTGCAATTAAACGGCGATCTTGAATATGTTGGAAAAGGCAATATGAGATATGTAAAATGCGATGATGTTATTTATGAACTCGACGCGAAAAATGGCGCATTTCGAGGATATAAATTTAACAGTGAAACGCGAAAATACGAAATCACTCCTTTATCAAATCAAATGCCTTCTATCTTGGCGGACTATATTGCCGGACTTGCCAAAAAGGGTATCAAATGGGTTGCTGAATATCTTGCGAAGCTTTCGAAAACTCCGGAAAAACCGAAAAAAATCGGCGGTGAGGCGCCAAAAAAGAAACCCGCGCCAAAAAAATCTGAATGGAAAGATCCGTTTAAACCTTCATCCCTTGAGGAAGCGGAGAAAAACGCCGCGGAATATAATGTTACTCTTACAAAGGATGCAAACATTTATCCTCATTACAAAAACATCGGCAAAGAATCTTCCGTATTACTTTACGAAAAAGAAAAGGTGAAAATTATCGACGGTCCAATTGAAGTATTGCAATCTGACGGCAACGGCGAAGTTAGAACCGATAGATTTTATCTTGTTGAAGGCGTTTATGAGGACGCGGCAAAACAGAAAAAAGTTTTAAGAGGATATATTGAGGCAAAATATCTGCCAAATGCAGGCAAAGGTCTTAGGCCGGCTCCTGCGAAACCGTATTTTTTCAAAGAAGGTACGCCTGAAACCGGCGGAACAATCACATTTTACGGAAATAAAAGTCTTGAGCGCAACACAAAACTCATAACATTATTTTGGAACGCAAACAAATTGGAAGTGACTGACACAAAAGGCAAAACTCGCGTTGCTGTCAAAAATGAAAAAGGCGATGATTTTGTTTATGCTGACGGGCTTGACAAAGGTAAAAGAGCAAAAGGCGCGCACGCGATTGTGCTGGAAGGATACAAGGTGAAAGTTGTTAGAGAAGAAGTTCCCGTTCCTCCGGCGTCCACAGAAACTTCGCCGCAGAAAAAAGAAAAGGACGACTCCATAAAGAAGAAGACGGAAGTTGAAACGCCGGAGCTTAGAACCCCTGAACCGGTACTGCTTACGATTAAAAACCAAGCAATAGTCGAAGAAGCAGAAGTTCAGGAAGTCGGAAAAAAAGTGAAACAGCGCCTTGAAGCTGAAAAAGTTAGCTTAAGAACCGCTAAGATGCGGTTGGTTGCTCAAAATCTAAGACAAATGGTTATTAGTAATTTTGTTGAATCCGGCACTCCGGAGGCTATCAAAGCTTTTAAAGCGGAAGTTGAAAAAGAAGCTAAAAAACATGAAGAAGATGCGGGAAAATTTGATAAAAATCTTGAAGCAATGGATGCCGACCAATATAATTATGATGATGTAACGGCCTGGAATGCCGCTTATGTTATTCTGTCCATATCGGCCGAAAAGAATAAAGTAAAGGTGAGACCTATACCACCGCCCCCGTCCGAGAAGAAAAAGTAATCCATTTGCATTATTAAACCGCATATCTTATAATAAAAAAAACTTCATAATAAACCTCACAAATATGTCAAAAACATTGAAACAAATTTTGATTGTCAGCGGTCTTATGGCTGTGGGCCTAGCTTTCTTTAATGTATTGCCGGTATTAGCCCAAGGCACGGCCGGAACCGGAGGCGGTTTCTTGAATCCTCAAGATTTGCCTACTGCGGTTGGACAAGCCGGAGGCAGCAAAACCCTGCGAGAACTCGCCGTAACAATCATCAACTATGTTCTCGGATTTCTCGGTTTGATCGCGGTCGCGATGATTATTTATGGAGGCGTCAGTTATGTTACGGCTGCAGGCGAACAGACTAAGGTTGATAACGCAAAGAAAGTTATTATGTACGCGATCGTCGGTCTTATCATCGTCATCCTGTCATATGCAATCGTTTCCACTGTTCTCGGCGCTGGCACGGGTGCCGCGGCCTAAAGAGATATTGACGTTGAAATTGCGTTGCTGAAATTTTAAAAAAATTAAAACTTGCTCAAATAATCTTTGGGCGGGTTTTTTATGGGATTGTTTCCGGAACAGACTTCGAACCGCAAATCGTTTAATCGCATTCCGCGCACGCTTTTGCTTTCCGCCTCACTCCTGTTCGTTCTGAAGCCACAACGGATTTTACGGCTGCGTTGCCGTGTATTATTATTTTTTCCGGAGTGATTTCAACTATTTCCGTATGGGGCAACAAAATTTCGTTAAATCTTATAAGCCCCAATATATTTTTTGAGACCGCGATTTTCGTGAGAGCCATGACATTCACGTCCACCGCAAAGTCATAAACTTTTCCAAGATACAGTCCGGATTTTGTAAAAACTTTATTGTTCAAAAGTTTTGCGTTGGATTCAAGAATTTGCCTTATTTTGATTATATCCTCGGGTTCGCTTACCGCGTCAACCGTTGATATTATTGTCGGATTTCCGAGTATTCTTATATCGATTGCCGGTATAACTTGCGAAAATTTTCTATCAAGGGATATGCCCGCAATCGCTCCGTTTAAAGGATCTATTATTATTTCCGACACGAATCCGACTCCAAGGCCTTCTGTTTCGGATATAATCTGCGTTCCACTTATTTCCGAAAAATATTTTTCTGCGTTTCCAGTCATGATTTTATATTACAGCGACTTATGATAAAATCCAAAATAGCGGCTTTTTGAAATTGGAAATTTATTGGAATTTTCGCTGAAAGCGGTTTTCGGGGTGTAGCGCAGTTGGCTAGCGCGTCTGCTTTGGGAGCAGAAGGTCCACAGTTCAAATCTGTGCACCCCGACCATACGCCGTGTCGTCAACCACTGCGCCAGTCGCAGCCGCGCGATATTTCA
>CAZNCD010000105.1:0-3041 GCA_964571575.1 uncultured Candidatus Peribacteria bacterium | reverse complement strand
CTTTTGAGCATCGGATTTTCCATTGGAATAAAACCCTTGATAGTTTCCGAGCAAGATGTTTTTAGCAATATAGTAAGCGGCGTTATAGATATAAATGAGGGTTTTGTCATTAAAAGCGTTGCAAAAGGAAGTTCCGCCGATAATCTTGGTTTTAAAGAAGGCGATGTTTTGATGCAGATGAATAATAAAGACATTATAGATTTTAACGCGCTTAAAAGCGCTTTATCTTCCATGCCTTCAAATTGGCCGTTATTTAAAGTCAGAAGGGGCGATAGCGTTATGATGATGGAGCTTAGAGGTAGAATCGGTACGGATAGCGGAATCGGTTTATATGATATGTTTTTTCTTCCGAGAGTCGTTGTGAAAAGCGTTATAAAAGATTCGGAAATGGATAAAGCCGGAATTAAAGCCGGAGATGCAATTTTAAATATTAACGGCGAACAGGTTTTTGATGCGAACGGTTTTCAGGAGATTCTGGACGAATCGCAATCCATTAACATCGCGGTGCTCCGAGATTATAAAAAATACAATTTCAATTTTAATGTTCCGTTTCATAAAAATGTTATCGTGAGCGATACGATATTGGGCGGCATTGCGGAAAAAGCCGGATTTATGAAAGGTGATTATATGCTTCAGATAAACGGCGTGAATGTTTTGAGTCCAAGACTAGCCGTTAGCGCCGTCAAAAGTTCCGTCGGAAAAAGAATAAATGTTCTTGTTGAACGCAACGGATTAAAAGTTTCCATGTTCGTTACGCCAAATTTGCAAGGTCAAATAGGGATTGTTTTATCCAAGGTGATTGCAGAGAACAATAATCAGCTTGTGGCTTATACTTCATCGATTCCGACTTCGGTTTTGGGGATCGGCAATGTGAGTTATCCTCCACACATTGCTGTGTGGAAAGCCGTTACGGAATCCAAAAGACTTGGTGTGTTTACGGCGCAAATGCTCGGGAAACTCGTTAAAGATATAGTTGGAACTTTAAAAGTTCCTGAAGGGATTTCCGGTCCCGTGGGTATTGCCCATATGACTTATATTTTCGTCAAAGAAGGATTTTCTTCAGTGATAAGGTTTGTTGCACTTTTATCTTTGAGTTTGGCGGTTTTGAACATTTTACCTTTTCCCGGACTTGACGGCGGACGCTTGTTGTTTATTTTTGTCGAATGGGTGACAGGCCGTCGCGTTAATCAAAAATTCGAGAGTTTAACGCACATGATCGGGTTTGTTTTGCTTTTACTTTTGGTTTTGTTTGTAACGTATAAAGATGTTGCTTCACTGTTCTAGCGGGGGCGGTTCTTTATTTATAGACGAAGAACTCTTCGTTTTTTGCGGTATAGATGATTAAAAAGAGAGTCATTTTTTGTCAATAGAGAACCGTCCCCTCAATTTAACTTGCGTGAATCGAATTTTTCTAACTTTATCATCATTGCCCGGTTCTTATTTTGTTTTTTGCGTTATAAAAAAATCAATATATTGTATTAGCGGTTTGCAATTACCTCAAAATCTGGAAACGGCTTAAAATCAAAATTATCTCTTGAGATTGATAAAAAAAGTTATTAGTATATAGCCCTCATATAAATTTTTCATTAAAAATTTATTAACTTTTATTGACATATGAATGAGTTTAAAGAATTGTGGGGGAAGATTTTAACAAGGCTTCAGCCGACAATCAGCAAGCATCATTTTATAACATGGTTTAATAAAAGTTGTATTTTGAGTATCAATGGCGCTACATGCAAAATTGGTTTTCCGAATACGTACGCTCATGATTGGGTAAAAAGCCGTTATCATATAAAAATTCTTCAAGCTTTGCAGGAAGTCAATAGTGATATAAAAGAAATCGAATATGAAGTTGACGGCGCTTTGAGTAATTCCGATGACAACAGGGGAGTCAATATAAAAGATTTTTTCCTTGGTGCGGAAAAACGTTCAAAACAGATTATCAAATCCGGTGGCGTGGGAGGTGCAAAAAGCGGTGCGTGGTCGGATGGCGGTTATCCGCAATGCAAAACATTAAACCAAAAATATCAATTAAACAGTTTTATAGCCGGGAAGGATAACAGATTGGCTTATTCCGCGTGCAGTGCCGTTTCCAACAGCCCCGGCGGCATTTATAATCCTTTATTTATTTTTGGCGGGGTCGGACTCGGAAAAACGCATTTACTTCACGGTACGGGTCTTGAGATTTTGAGGAATTTTCCGGATAAAAATGTTGTTTACGTTACATCCGAGCAATTTGTCAACGATATAGTCGGGGCCATCAGAAATCAAAAAATCAGCAATCTTAAAGAAAAATACAGAAAAGCCGATTGTCTGATTGTCGATGATGTCCAATTCTTTGGTAAAAAAGAGGCAAGCCAGATGGAGTTTTTTCACACAATCAACGATTTATATGAAGCAAATAAGCAGATTTTGCTTAGCAGTGATCGTTCGCCTTCGGAACTTGATAATTTGGACAACAGGCTTAAAAGCAGATTTGCGATGGGAATGGTTGTTGAAGTTATGCCTTCGGATTTCGAAACAAGAATGGCTATTTTACAAAATAGATGCGCGGAGCTTGAAATTGTTATGCCAAATGATGTTATTGAACCGCTTGCTCAATATGTAGAAACGAATATTCGCGAACTTTTGGGCGCTTTGAATCAGCTTATCGGACACATGAAATTCAACAATATGAGGCCGACCGCCGAAATTTCCATGAATATTGTCAAGAAATTTTACGCGAGGGATTTGTTTATAAAAACCGCTTATACGCGGACTCAAAACGTATATCAAGGTTCATGCACCGCGACAACGCAGACGCTGTGCGCTACGCGTATAATCCAAGCTGTGAGCGATTTCTATAAGATTAAACCTGAAGATTTAATCGGCGGTTGCAGACGCAAAGAAATAGTTGTGCCGCGCCAGATGAGCATGTATTTGATAAGAATTTTACTTGATTATTCGTTTGCGCGCATAGGCGAGGATTTCAGCAACAGAAATCACACGACAGCCATTCACGCTTTTGAGAAAATCGAAAATGAATTGAAGACCAATCATAG
>CAZNCD010000104.1:0-3087 GCA_964571575.1 uncultured Candidatus Peribacteria bacterium | reverse complement strand
TTCATCGGCCCAAGAAGGAGTGAGCACGGATACTTTTGCAAAATCCAACTCAATCCGTTCGTTTTTAGCCAAACTTAATAAACCGCTTTTAAACACCAAAAAAGCTTCTTTGCCGGATGGTCTTGAAACAAGAACCGTACCGAATTTGCTTATGTCTATTTTCATATTTGATTTATTAAAAATTTATAATGACCAAACATCCTCTAAAATATAAGTTATTTTCCGAAATATCCAAATTTTTATCTCCTTTTTTAAGCCGTAATTCAGCGTTTCCGGATTGAAACAATAGGGAAAAATTATTATTTATTATAACGTCTCTGACGAACTTCAACCCATTCCCTCTGTTTTCAGGGGCGCGCGCGGAAATGAATTCAGTAAAAGCTACAATCAAAGCGTTTTTATCATTATTCAACTCAGGTATTACCCTTTTAAGAGTTTTTAAAATACCCTGGCCTCTGTCCGCCAAAACCACTCTTTTTTTGTCCGAATCGTATCCGAAAAATACACCCGGAACATCCGGCCAATTTCCGATATTGTGATTGAACGAATTGTTGCCGATCTCTCCGGCGATTGCGACGATTAAAGGATCCAAGTTTTTTGCCATATGCTCCAGTCTTGCATTAAAAATATCGTTTGTGTCGGCATAAAAATCCGACGGCAAATCAATTGGCATTTGATTTGAAACCCAATCTTTTGCGAGTAGAAAAATATCATCCTTTGGCAAAAGATCGTATATCTCTTTTTTAGGATAATATCTGTGTCCGGTCGGAGTAAATCGGAAAGCATGAAGTTTGCCCTGTTTATCCCAACGTCGCAAAGTATCGATGGATACTCCAAGCGTTTCCACGACTTCCCTGATTGTGAGTAAATCCGATTTATTCATTCTATGCATATTGTACCATAACTATGCAAAACTATGCAAATATGGGCAAAGCTATGCAAATAAACGCCGCCCGTGTTTCGCTTCGCTCCGTGTCTGTGGAGTTGCTTATTTCTTTTTTATATGCGCCTATGTTCGCCTACGGCGAACGGCGTATGGTGCCGAAGGAGGGAGTTGAACCCTCACGCCCTTGCGGGCACACGCACCTGAAACGTGCGCGTCTGCCATTCCGCCACTTCGGCCAGAAACCGTAGGTTTCCTATTTGGTGCTTTGATTTTTGAGTGTTCCCAAAAACCGAAAAGTAATATAACATATAATCGGCCTTTCTACTATAAAAATGACCGATAATAGGAGTCAGAATTCGGGCCGGGATAAGGATGAAAAAGCGGTTAAATCAGCTGTTCTATGTGAGATATGCGGAGCGTCGGTTGGACAATGGCAATGCAGATACGTTTGCCCGAGATGCGGATATACATCAACTTGTTCGGAAGAAAATCTTTTCTATGATGACTAAAGAAAAATCCTGCGGAATAGTGCTGATGAATTGCGGCGGTAGCGAGCCGAAATTTTTGCTTCTGCATTACCCGCAGGGGCATTTTGATTTTCCGAAAGGACACGTTGAGGTTGGCGAAAATGAAATTGAAACAGCGTCACGCGAACTGGCAGAGGAAACCGGAATTTCAGACGTCGTATTTTGCAACGGATTTCGCGAGAAAGTGGAATATTTTTTTAAGCACGAAGGAAAATTAATACAAAAAGAAGTGTATTATTTTCTTGCAAAAACAGAAACGTCGGATGTCAAACTTTCGCATGAGCATCAGGGCTCCGGCTGGTTCACGTACAGTGAAGCGCATAAGAAAATAACATTCGATCAATCGAGGAAAGTTTTGGAAAAAGCCGGAAAGTATCTTAAAATAAATAACAATTAACACTCAAATATGAAAATAAAATTCACATCATCGGCGTCGCACGGAGAAAAAGTTTTGATAGTTCCCGTTTATATCTCAAAAAAAACGTTATTTGTAAAACCGCTTTCGGAAGATCTCGCAAAACTCATTTCTTCCGCATTTAAAGCCAAAGATTTCGAATGTAAAGACGAAGAAATGTATACAATAAATGGCGAGCAAAAACTTATTTTCGTTAGTCTTGGCGAAAAAGAAAAACTAAATTCCACAAAAGTCAGAAACGCACTCGCCGAAGCTTTTAAAAAAGCAAAATCATTCAAGAAAAAAACCGCGGCGATATTTTTATACGCGGAACTTGAAAAATTCACACAGGAAATTTCTGAAGGTATGTTCTTGGCTGACTTTGAACTCGCAAAATATAAAACGGGCGAAGGTCTGGAAGAACTTAAGAAAGCCGAAATCGAGGAAGTCACATTTGTAACAAAAAACGAAAAATCAGTTTCCGCGAAAATCCAAAAAGGTTTGCAAATCGCAGAGGCCGTGAACATTGTTAAAGAAATGACAAATGCGCCCGCAAATCTTCTTTCGCCGAAATTATTCGCTGATAAATCAAAAATTCTTGCGAAAAAATATAGCTACAAAATTGAAATTATTGAAAAACCCACATTAAAAAAACTCGGCTTAAATACGCTTTTGGCCGTGAATGCCGGAGCTGATAAGGAAGAGCAGGAAGCATGTTTTATAATCCTTAAATATTTACCGAATAAAAACCAAGTGCCAATCGCGCTCATCGGAAAAGGAATTATTTTCGACACCGGCGGATACAACATCAAAACCGGAAAATCAATTTACGAAATGCAGAGCGATAAAGCCGGCGCGTGCGCGGTGCTTGGCGTTTTTGAGCTTTTGGCGCGTCTTAAAATCAAACAAAATATAATCGGCGTTATGCCGATTACAGAAAATCTTGTTGGCCCGCGCGCATATAAACCGGCGGATATCATCAAAACTTATTCCGGCAAAACAGTCGAAGTTGTTGATACGGACGCGGAAGGCCGCCTTGTTCTTGCGGATGCGATTTCATACGCGATTAAAAATTTCAAGCCGCGATATTTGATTGATTTAGCGACTCTGACGGGCGCATGCGTTATCGCTCTTGGCGATAGATATGCTGGCGTTATGGGAAACGACAAAAAACTGCGCAAGCTTTTGCTGGATTCCGGCCGCCGCACCGACGAACTCCTTTGGCCGCTTCCGATGCACGCTGATTTTGATAAAAAAACCAAATCCAAAATCGCTGACAT
>CAZNCD010000103.1:0-3092 GCA_964571575.1 uncultured Candidatus Peribacteria bacterium | reverse complement strand
TCCAAAGAGTTAATAAAAAGTTCATGAAAATTTCATGAACTTTTGGGGAACGGTCCCATTTGTGTGTATTATTAAGGCAATGGATTTCTCGAGAGAATACAAAAAGCTTTTACTTGAAACACCCAAGCAGGCGCTTACTCAGTGGAACTGCGAAAATTCCGATTATACTGTTTTCGTCAATCATTCGAAAAATTCATATATGTGTTGTGGTAGCGGCTGGATGCGCGATTGTTATTATTTGTACTGGGTTTATCACGCTGAAGACGCCGCGGATTGTTCTTATTGCGAGAAGGCGGAGTTTTGCTATGAAAGCGTGGATTTATACCGTTGCTATAATTGCGATTTTTGCCAGGATTGCAAGGATTCGCATGATTTGATTTTGTGTTACGATTGTACCGGTTGCAAAAATTGTTTTGGTTGTGTTGGTTTGATTCGAAAAGAATTTTATGCGTTTAATCAGCAGAAAACGCGCGAAGAATACGCGGCGATTTTGAAAAAGTTTCAGGAGGAATATAAAAGAACAGGCGAAATTCCGGCGCAAATTGCGGGCGCTTTCGAGAAAGCAAAAAGCGGTGTCCCTCACAGGGATTTTATTTTTAAATGCGAAGATTGTGTTGGTAGCCATATCGAAAACAGCCAGAGGTGTTTTTATTGTTTCGATATGGTTCGTTCGCGCGATTGCAATTACAACTATAACGCTTATGAAAATGTTGATTCCGTGGATTGCTCATTTACAAAGGCGGAATTGGGTTATGAGAATTTGGGCGGAGGTTGGAATTTCAACTGCGATTTTGTGTTATTTTTGATGAACTGCGCGGATTGTAAGTTTTGTTTTCAATGTCAGGATTGCAAGAATTGTTTCGGATGCGACGCGCTTCACCATAAACAGTATTATATTTTGAATAAGCCGTGTCCAAAGGAAGAATATGAAAAGCGCGTTAAAGAAATTTGGATGGAATTAAAAGCCAGCGAGAGGGTGGGGGATTTGATGAGTGTTTTTGAAGATGAAGAGTTTTTGGGCGTTGATCATTAATTTTTATATCCGACAGAAAGTTTTTAAATGTTTGCGCAGTTCCGGAGCTGTATCCGGCCGTTTTAACGCGAAGTCAATTGTTGCTTTAAGTAAGCCGATTTTATCGCCCGTGTCATAACGCGTTCCTTCAATTTCATAGCCATAAATCGGGCGGGTTTTAATCAATTCGCGGAAGCCGTCAATCAGTCTTATTTCGCCATCACGAGATGGTTTTGCGCGCTTGAGAGCCGGAATTATATCCGGCGTGACAATATATTTTCCGATTATCGCCAAATTTGAAGGCGCTTTAGAGGGCGCGGGTTTTTCAACAAGAGATTTGATTTGATGAAGCCGGCCTTTTGAATTTATCGGTTCGATAACTCCGTACGAGCTTACTTGGGATTTTTCCACGCGTTGCAAGCCGATAATCGGCGATTTTGTTTTTTCGTAAGCGGAAATAAGTTGTGCGAGCGCGGGGATTTCGGAATCAATTATGTCGTCGCCGAACATTATTGCGAACGGTTTTCCGTTTAATGATCCTTTCGCGCACAAAACAGCGTGGCCGTCTCCAAGCGGATACGGTTGGCGCGCGTAAATAAAATTGGCCAGACGCGGGATGCGGCGAACTTCTTTTAAAAGCGCGTGTTTGCCTTTTTCAACAAGATTGTCTTCGAGTTCAGGTGAATAATCAAAATGGTCTTCAATCGCGCGTTTTCCGCGACCGGTAACAATAATAATGTCTTTTATTCCACTCGCGACCGCTTCTTCAACCAAATATTGAATTACCGGTTTGTCAACAATCGGCAGCATCTCTTTTGGTTGTGATTTTGTAATCGGTAGGAATCTTGTTCCAAAGCCAGCTGCTGGAAAAACGGCTTTTGTAATTGATTTTTTCATACGGCGTTGCTGTATTTATATGAGTTTATGCCATGCTTTAGCGGGGCGGCCTATTCTTTTTCTTTTTTTATGCGGATTGATTTTGTACTTACTTCTTCAATTCGCGGAATTTCAACTTTTAAAACATTATGCTTGTTGAACACGGCTGATATTTTTGATTTATCCACCGCAGCAGGGAGAATTATCGATCGTGAAAAACTTCCCCAATAACATTCGCGGGCGTAATAATCATTGTTGCTTATTTCTTCTTCAAATTTTCTTTCACCGCGGATTGTTAAAACATCATCGGTTATTGTTATTGAAACTTCATCCGGATTAACGCCCGCCATCGGGCATACAACAATAATTTTGTCTTTTGTTTTATAAACGTCAAGAGCGATTTGCCCTTCTTCGATTTCTTTTGCAGCCGAATCGCCGGACGGAATCGAAGTTTTTTTGATTATCGGCATAACTATTTGATTTTTTTAGTTTTAAGCGGGGATTTTTCCGCGGATTTCACCGGTTTTTCCGCAGATTTCTCCGGTTTTTGCTCAAAATAAGCTAAAAAGTCTTTGCGACTCAGCGTTTCTTTTGATATTAGTTCTTTCGCTATTTTTTTGATTAAATCTTTGTGCGCGGTGACTATATTTTTTGCTGTTTCATGCGCTTTTTCCACAATCTTTTTTACCTCCGCATCTATTTTTGAAGCTATTTCCTCGGAGTAATTTTTAATATGGCCGAAATCGCGTCCAAGGAAAATTTCTTGATGTTGTTCGCCAAATGTGATCGGGCCAAGCTCGCTCATTCCATATTCCGTTACCATTCGACGCGCGATACCGGTTGCGCGTTCGAGATCGTTTGCGGCTCCGGTTGTTATATCGCCAAAAATTATTTGCTCCGTTGTATATCCGCCGAGCAGGGAAGTCAATTCATCTTCAAACTTTTTTCTTGAATATAAATGTTTATCTTCTTCCGGCATAAACCATGTGACGCCGAGCGCGAGCCCGCGCGACACAATTGAAATTTTATGAACCGGATCGCAATTTGGCAGAAGATGAGCCACGATTGCGTGTCCGATTTCGTGATGCGCCGTGATGTTTTTTTCCTGTTTGCTCAAAATGCGGGATTTTCTTTCCGGACCCATTATTACTTTTTCAACCGCTTGTTCAACTTCGTACTCCGTTATTATTTTATTGTTTTCTCT
>CAZNCD010000102.1:0-3118 GCA_964571575.1 uncultured Candidatus Peribacteria bacterium | reverse complement strand
TCTATAAACTGCAAATTAAATTATCCCAATCTTTTATGCTTAAATTTTCCGGTCTGGAAAGGGGATTTATGGTTGATTTTATGAGGATTTTTTCTATTTCGGGTTTTTGTTTTTTTGTTAATTTGGCGAGAGTTTGTGAAAGCATTTTGCGTTTTTGGTTGAATGCGGCGCGCACAATTTTAAAAAAAGCATCAGCGTTCGTTTTGATTTGCGGCGCGGGGTACATATTGATTTTCAGTATCGCGGAATCCACTTTCGGCGGAGGCAGAAAATTCGCGGCCGGTACCTTTGCGATTATCTGCGGTTTACCGAAAACTTGCACCATAAGCGCGAGCAGATTCATATGCGGTGGGACAGCGCATATTTTTTTTGCGACTTCCTTTTGAATTAAAAATACGATTTTCTCCGGATGGCGCGCGGCGGTAATTAAAAAATGCTTGAGAATCAAGGTGGTGATTGAATATGGGATATTCGCGACGAGTTTATATTTTCTGTCCGGCGGTTGAATTTTTAGAATATCAGCGTTAACAAATTTTATATTTTTGGATTCCGATATATTTTCCTTCGCGATTTGAATCATATCTGCGTCTTTTTCGTAAACGATTATTTTCCCGGCGTGTTGTGCGAGTTCGCACGTTAGAACCCCGAGCCCGCATCCTATTTCAATTACATTATCCGTGCGTTTAAGCTTCGCGGCGTTTACGATTTTGTTCAATACTCCGCGATTTACGAGAAAATTCTGGCTGAAGTATTTTTTCGCTTTTAGATTTTTTGCGCGCAAAATTTGAAGCACCGTGTTTTTATCCGCCAGATCAATCATAAATTATTTTTATCAGTTTCGATGAACTTGTCGCGCCGTGTTCTATTGAAATATTTCGCGGAGCAATCTTAAAATGTTCCGAGAGAAGTTTTATGAGTTTTTTATTGGCTTTGCCTTTTTCCGGCGCCGCCGCAATTAAAATTTTTAAAGTGCCGTCTGCCATTTTTCCTTTTACTTCGGTCCTTTTCGCAGCCGCGGAGACTTTAATCTTTAAGTAATCAGTTTTCATGCGTAAGCTTATATTTTTTGGGTGCGGATAGGCTGACCCGTGTTCGCCTGTGGCGAACGGCGCGGTGTCGCTTATTTTTTTTATATGCCTGTGTTGCCTGCGGCAACGGTGCGTTCGCGACGGCTAGTTATGAATTTTCTTATTTCTTCCGCGATAAGTATTCCGAACGAAAGAATTGCCGCGATGCTCCATTCGGTGAGCGTTAAACTCGTTGTTCCGATGTATTTTTGCATAAGGGGAATTTCAACGATAGCTACGGTAAGCAATATTGAACTGATGGCGGCCGCGGTTATGTATTTATTTCCAAAAAAGCCTATTTTAAATATTGATATTTTTTCACTTCGGGCGTTATAAGAATGGACGATTTGCGTGAGAATCATAATCGCGAACGTCATTGTTACGGCTTTTGCGCCGCTATTCCATCCGTATTTATAAAGCATTCCGAAATATCCCGTCAAAGAAAGCCCGCCGATAATAAACCCAAGATAAAAGCATCTGATTATATATTTTGTATTTAAAATTCTGTCAAAGTGTTTGCGCGGCGCCATTTTCATTATTCCTTTTTCTGTTGGTTCCAAACCGAGCGCCAGGGCGGGGAATACATCGGTGCCAAGATTTATAATAAGAATTAAAACGGCGGTTAGAGGTTGAGGAATCGCAAAAATTATCGCCGTGAAAATCACGACAAGTTCGCCGATATTGGAAGAAATTATATATATAAGGAATTTTTTGATGTTTGAATAGATTGTTCGGCCTTCTTCGATTGCGCGGATAATCGTTGAGATACTGTCGTCAGCCAAAACCATATTCGCGGCTTCTTTTGAAACATCGGTTCCGCTTCCCATCGATATGCCGATATCCGCTTTTTTAAGCGCCGGAGCGTCATTTACGCCGTCACCCGTGACAGCGACAACTTCCTTTAATTCTTTTAATAAAGTTGCAATGCGCAATTTGTCTTCCGGGCTCACGCGCGCAAAAATAATATCTTCCTTTTTATTCTCAAGGCGTTTTTTTAAATTTTCATCACTAAGATTTTTTAAGTTTTCACCGGTCAAAATTTTATATTTGTTTTTTTCAACAAGGCCTATGGTTTCCGCTATTGCGCCCGCCGTCAAGCCGTGATCGCCCGTAACGATATACAATTTGACACCGGATGCTTTTGCCAGCGCGATTGATTCTTCAACTTCTTCTCTTGGCGGATCGATTATGCCGATAAGACCGACAAAAATAAGATCTTTTTCGATCTCGTCTTTATTGTATTTTTCCGGAATTTCTTTGATTTCTTTATATGCAACGGCAATTACGCGGAGCGTTTGTTTTGCCATTTCCTCGTTTTTGCGCAGAATTTGTTTTTTCGTTTCCTCATCAAGCAGTATTTCCCGTTCATTCGCGTAGACGCGGTTGCAGATTTGTATAATTCCGTCCGGCGCGCCTTTTGTATACACAAAAATTTTGTTATTTGAATGATTTTTTGTGATGACGCTCATTCTTTTTCTAAAGCCGTCGAATGTGATTTCGTGGATTTTTATATGCATTTTTTCGATTTCATCCAAGTCAAATCCGAATTTTTTCGTTAACGTTAAAAGCGCTCCTTCCGTCGGATCGCCGAGAATGTTCCACTTATGATCTTGATATTTTAATTTTGCGTTGTTGCATATAGCGCTTATTGCGGCCATTTGTTTTATTCCGCAGGTAATTTGTCTTTCTTTTACATCGGACATTGTTTTATACACACCATTTTCTTCGCCCACGGGGATTACCGTTTTATCCGGCATTCTTATATTCACATTGCCTTTCGGTTCATATCCGGATCCGTCTATAAATAAATCGTATTTATCGAAAAACACTTCTTTTGCCGTCATTTCATTTTTCGTGAGAGTACCCGTTTTGTCGCTTAAAATAACGGTTGTTGAACCCAATGTTTCAACGGACGAAAGCTGTTTCATAATGGCGTTTTTCTTTGCGAGTCTTTGGACACCGAGAGCGAGGGAAATCGTTATAACCGCAGGCAAGCCTTCCGGAACCGCGGCAACGGCAACCGATACGGCGAAAATTAAAGTATGGATGAA
>CAZNCD010000101.1:0-3224 GCA_964571575.1 uncultured Candidatus Peribacteria bacterium | reverse complement strand
TTATTTTGGCGGATTTGGGATTTTTCCCAAAAGAAGAGTTGAATCATTTCAGACAAGAAGGTGTGCTATTGCAGGGACATCCCGTAAGAAAAATTCCGGGAGTGATAATGACAACCGGAACTTTGGGAAGCGGAATTTCCGCGGCTATTGGTCTTGCTTTATGTCTTAAAATGGAGAAAAAACCAAATAAGGTTTATGTGATGATAGGCGACGGTGAAATGCAAGAAGGTATTGTGTGGGAGGCGTTGATGGCCGCCGGTCATTATAAATTGGATAATCTGGTTGTGATTTTGGACTATAACGGAGTGCAAATGGACGGTTATGTTCGCGCGATAATGAATCTTGAGCCGATTGCTGAAAAATTTTCGTCTTTTGGATTTAATGTGTATACGGCGCTTGACGGTCATAATATCGAGCAATTGCTCGAAGTTTTTTCAAAAGCGGTTATATCTTTCAGAAAACCCGCGGTTGTTATTGCGCATACCGTGAAAGGGAAAGGCGTGAGTTTTGCCGAGAACAAAGCTTCTTATCATGGTGTGGCTTTAAGCAAAGAAGAAATGGCGATTGCGATTCCGGTAATAGAAAAAGAAATTGCAAAATTAAAAGGGGACGTAAAAGGGGATGGTTTTCCTTAAAGAGAACCGTTCCCTTACCCCGTTAAACGTACGAACCTATGATTGAAAATAAAATCGAAGAAAAAACAGCGACAAGAAAAGCGTTTGGGAAAACGCTTGCGGAGCTTGGCGCAAGAAATAAAGATATAGTTGTTTTGGACGCCGACGTCGCGAGTTCGCTTTATACCGGAATGTTTGCGGAGGCTTTTCCGGAGCGTCATTTTAATTTTGGAATAGCGGAGATGAATATGATTGGCGCGGCTTGCGGATTTGCGATCAGGGATAAAATTCCGTTTGCTTGTTCGTTTGCGGTATTTTCCGTGGGACGCGCGTGGGAACAGGCGCGTACAAGCGTTGGGTACGGAAATTTTAATGTGAAAATCGTTGGGTCGCACGGAGGAATTTCTGTCGGTGAAGACGGTGCAACACATCAGGCGCTTGAAGATATCGCTTGCGCAAGAGTGATCCCGAATTTTAAAGTTTTTTGTCCTTCGGATGCGATTCAGACAAAATCTTTGGTGAATTTTATTGTTGGCGATTACGGTCCGACATATATAAGATTGAATCGTCCCGCAACTCCGATGATTTTTGACGCTTCTTATAAATTTCAATTGGGCAAGGGAAACGTTATAAAAGACGGCGATGATGTTTGTATTTTTGCGATTGGAATGTTGACGCATAGCGCTTTAACGGCTGCGCAAAAACTTGAAGCACAAGGTATTTCCACGGCCGTTGTGGATATGTGCGGCATTAAACCGATTGATGAAGATTTAATCGTTGAATATGCGAAAAAATGCAAATTGCTTGTGAGTGCGGAAGATCATAGTATTATCGGCGGTTTGGGCGGCGCAATCGCGGAAGTTTTGACATCAAAATATCCCAAAAATTTATATAGAATAGGGATGGAAGACGTTTTTGGAGAATCGGGGAAATGGGACGCGTTGTATAAGAAATATGGACTTGATGCCAACGGCGTTGCACGGAAAATCTTAAAATTATTTAACAAATAAATATATGGCTTTACCTTCACTGAAAATATTTTCCGGAACTTCTCATCCGGGTCTCGCAAAAGCAATTGCAAGAAATCTCGGAATCAAATTATCCGAGATTGTGATTTCGCGATTTGCGTGCGGAGAAGTTTATGCGCGTTCTCTTGAAAGCGTTCGCGGATGTGATGTTTTTATCATTCAAACGGCGACAGCGAAAGTGAACGAAGAATTGATGGAATTATTCATTATGATTGATGCGTTGAAGCGCGCGTTCGCTTCAAAAATCCATGTTGTAATTCCTTATTATGGATATGCGCGTCAAGACAGAGTGACAATCCCGCGCGAGCCGATTTCCGCAAAGCTTATGGCGGATTTAATCGCCGCCGCGGGTGCGGATCATGTTATTACAATTGCGCTTCATTCGGATCAACTTCAGGGATTTTTTAATTTTCCGGTTGATAATTTAACCGCGCGAAAACTTTTTGTTGAATATTTTAAGAAGAAAAAAATTAAGGATTTGACCGTTGTTTCTCCGGACGCGGGCGGCGTTAAAGAGGCAAAGAGATTTGCAAATTTGATCGGCGCGCAATTGGCGGTAATTTACAAATCGCGACCGAGTCACAATGTTTCGGAAATAACAACGATTGTCGGCAATGTTGGGGGAAGAGCATGTTTGCTCTATGATGATATGATTGATACTGCGGGTTCCGTGTTTAACGCGGCTGAAGCTTTAAAAAAAGCGGGCGCCAAAAAAGAAATATATCTTGCGGCGACGCATCCGGTATTTTCCGATCCTGCGATTCAAAGGCTTAGAAAAGCCAAATTTAAAGAGATTGTAGTTACGGATTCGATTCCGATTCCTACGAAAAAACTTTTGCCGAATATGAAAATTTTATCCGTGGCGGAATTGTTGGCGAATGTTATTGAGCATGTGCATGAAGCAAAGTCCGTAACAGAAGTTTTATGACGAAAATCCAAAAAATTTATATTGGGGCGGATCATGTGGGATATGAATTGAAAAATGAAATTAAAAAATATGTTGTTCGGCTTGGGTTTGACACTGAAGACGTTGGAGTTTTTTCCGGCGCGGCGGCGGATTATCCGGATATTGCGAAGAAAGTTGCGAAGAAAGTTTTGCGAAACCGCGCCGCATACGGAATTTTAATTTGCGGAACGGGTATTGGAATGTCCATGGCCGCAAATAGATTTAAAAATATCCGCGCCGCCGAATGCGCAAGCGAAAAAATGGCTGAATTCAGCCGAAAACACAATGACGCAAATGTGTTATGTTTAGGCGCGCGTTTGCTTAAACCAATGCTGGCCAAAAAAATCACGCGCAGATTTTTACAAACAAATTTTGAATCCGAAACCCGTCATATTCTGCGTGTAAAAAAAATCGAATTATGCTAAAAACTTTAATAGTTCCGTCAATTTTATCCGCGAATTTCGGGAAACTTAATCAGGAAGTCGCGGAAATAGAAAAGCATGTTGATATGATTCACATTGATGTTATGGACGGCCATTTTGTGCCTAATATTACGATTGGTCCGGTTGTCGTTAAGCATATTAAAACCCGTTTGCCTTTTGACGTGCATTTGATGATTGAAAATCCGCAAAAATA
>CAZNCD010000100.1:0-3239 GCA_964571575.1 uncultured Candidatus Peribacteria bacterium | reverse complement strand
TTCCGACGGGCGGCTCCAGAAATAAATTGCATATTTCCGTTCTCGTTGTGAGAGGTTCTTATTTGATTAATATATAAAATCTTATATAATAGAGCCTTATTTTAGTTATATATGAAAATTGATTGTCAATCGTCAACAAGATTGTCTGAAGAGCTTGGCAAATTTAATGAATTGATACTCCCCTTAATGCTTAAAGGCCCGAATCAGATAAATGACCTTGGGGCTCTTTTATGGCAATTCAATATCAAGATTAACAATCTTCTAATTGGCGGGACGGAAGATCCGCCGAAAAGTTTAATTGAAGATATCTCGGCCCCTATATCACGCATTCTTGATCGATTTTGCGAAATGATATTAGCGGCAATAGATAATGAAGATCCGCACAAAATAAACGCATTGGCTGAAGCTTTAGCGTCTTTGAATACACAAATTGAGATTCAGTTGTATCAAAAATGGATTGAAAGTATTACATATATGGAAGGCATTGCGAGAAAAATTTTGGAATATTTTGGTCAATTTCCATTAAGCACTGAGGTCTCAAGACAACAAATAATTCATATATTGGGCGTAACGGACAAGAAAGATCTTGCTAAAATGGACGCTTCTTTGAATAGATTATCGACGCGTATTCCATCGCCAAATGAAAAATTTTCGTTTAAAAAGGCGCGGATTGGAATTTATAAAATCGTGAAACGGCCGCCTGAAGATATTAACGCCGCGCAAATATCCGAAACCGATAATGACGCAATTGAAATTACTTCTGAAGCCGTGGAACAAGCTGCGGAATGGGCTCGCGCCAATTCATTGCCCGGTGCGTTTGTTAATAAGATAATGGTTTTTCTTGCGAAATGTTTGGGAAAAGATATAACCGTACATCAAATAGCTGAAGCGGTTCAAATCTCCGAAAAAAAAGTGATATATCTATTAAAATACTTAAGACGTAAGAAATACCCCAAGTCCCCATATAAACTTGAATGTTATGGCAGACGAGATGAAGCATACATCTTAAAGCCGAGATCGAACACAAGGATAATGGACAAATTGTATAACGCGGAAGAAACGGCTGAGGCTGTAAATTGGATTAAGGCGTGTTTCGGGAAAACAAAAGTTCACTTGTATTTTATGTTGATATTGGCAAATAATCTTGGACGATATGTGTCTGTAGCTGAAATTAAAGCCGTTGATCCGGAAATCACGGAGCAAAATTTATGCACATATATGAGCAGAATGAGGCAAAGATTAATTGAAAAGCGTTCTTCGTATCTAATCGAAAAAACATGGGGACATTATCGTCTTGTCAAAGCGGAAAAATGATATAATTTATATTGATGGAGTCTAAATTTGTAAAAATAGCGGTTTTCACGCCGATTTCTCACGCCGACAAAATCCGCGAAGCTTTGGCGGAAGCCGGTTGCGGCCATGTTGGAAATTATGATTATTGCTCATTTTCGGTAAAAGGCGTAGGTAGATTCCGCGGGGACGAAGGAACAAACCCTTTTGTAGGTAAAAAGGGCCGCCTTGAGGCGGTGGAAGAAGAACGCGTCGAAACAATTTGTTCTATTGAAAAACTTGATGACGCTTTGACCACAATTAAAAAAGCGCATCCGTACGAAGAACCGGCAATCGACATTTATCCTCTTTTAAACTAGTGATACAATTAAATCAATAATTTTCGCTTATGGCGAAAAGAGGGGCAAAATTATCGGATTCGGAAAAAGTTTTAGCTCAATATAATGAGTATTTTTTAAGCGTTGCCGTGTGTGAAAAATACAAACCCTTGATAGATAATATGAGCGAGGGTGTTATAATCGAGGATAAAAATCATAATATTCTTTACGCCAATTCGGCTTTCTCAAAAATAATCGGCATTTTGCAAAAGGATTGCGCGGGACGCAGTATTTTTGATTTCATAAACGATGAAAATCGCAAATATTACTTAAAAGAAGTCGAACGCGGATCGAGCGGGCATAAACCTGAACGTTATATTGAATTTATAACGAAAAACGACAAAGTGAATGTTTTAGTGGGCGCGACTCCGATCAGTAAAGACTGCCATATTGTTATAATGTCCGATCTGCGCGATTTGGATGATTTTTATAAAAAATTAAATATTGATCCTGAAAATTATTTCCGTCTCGTGCAAAATTCATATAAAGAAGTCGGTGTTATAAAAAGAAGACTTGATTATCTCAGCGATTTGATAAATTTTGCCTCTGTTGATGCGCCGATCGCTGAAATTTTTAATTTTATAGTTTCTTCGATTATCGCTTTTACACAGGCAGATGGTTGTGTATTTCGTTTATATAATAAATCCCAGAAAAAATTTACGGTTGGATACGCGAATGGCGTGAATGCCGATTGGTATAACAAAAAACCAATAATATATAAAGGCAGTCTTATTGAAAAAGCGATTAAAAACGGCGGAATTCTGCGCGTTCCGGACATACAAAAAGAAAATTGTTATTCATCAAAAGAATTGGCAAAAAAGAATAATTTTTCTTCCATGATTACCGCTCCAGTCGACATAAAAATGAAATTACTCGGTTATGTTTCGATCTATTTTAAAGACGGCGGCGCCATGCAAAATATCGAGTTGGATTTTTTAACGTTGTTTTTAAAACAAGCCGCAATCGCCATAGAAATGAATTCATAAAGCTTTACGGCCTTATGACCACTGTATCTTTTTTCCAGTTTGTGGCTTTGCCGCCGCCAAAAGCAAGACGATAAGTCTGCGTTTATCGCACAATAAGCGTGGCGTACATATTTTGTGAAGAAAATTGCGACAGTGTTTTAAGTAAATTATCGGTTACTACATTTTGGTTGAATTTAGACTCAAGAAGTCCGCTTTGTTTTTGCGTTATAAGTCTGTAGGCGTCGTCGGGCGAAAAATCAAGTCTGAACGGCAAACGGTATTTTATATTCGCTGTTATTTTTTGGCCCGGATGCACGTCCATTATAAAAGAAAAATAAGTTTTATTTACGTCTTTATCGTACATTGTTTTTACATCCGTTATTTTCCCGGATGAACTTATAAACTCGCTTCCTTTTGGAACGTAAACCCTGAAAATAGACTTATTCCTGTCTCTGCCGAATATTTCAAAAATCCAATCCGGTATGTCTTTGTATCCAAAATCAGCAAGAATTCTCTTTATTTTATCTTCATCGGCTCTGCTATAGGCGTGAGTTCTCGATATATTCACTTCATCTATTATTTCACCGTTTGAATTGATGAGCGCCAT
>CAZNCD010000099.1:0-3247 GCA_964571575.1 uncultured Candidatus Peribacteria bacterium | reverse complement strand
CAATCCGCAGATTTTTTTGCGCAACAATTTCCGCGCCCAACCGGCTGTAATCTGAAAATTTTTCGCTTCCTCCCGCAATCAAAATCATATTGTTTTTCGGAAAAGATTTTATTGCCGCGATGCAAGCTTCCGGAGTTGTTGAAAAAGAATCGTTGTAGTATTTAACGGTGTTTACTTCAGCGACAAATTCGAGACGATGCTCTAGTCCTCGCCAAGTTTCAATCACGCGCCGCATCGCGCTTTTCGGCACTTTCAAAATCTCGCAAACTTTAACAGCCGCCGCAATATTTTCCAGATTATGCGGACCAATTAGTGCGATTTCCGCATCGCCGAATTTCTTTTTTACATCCTGCGCGCTCACAAAAATTTTTTTCGCGCGTCCAAACTTCGTGTATTTTTTCCAATACGGATAATCTTTATTAAAAATCGCATAATCTCCGCGCCGTTGATGCCGCACAATCGCTTCTTTCGCCGCCAAATATTCAGCCTTATTTTTATGATAATCCAAATGCTCCGAAGTCGTGTTTAAAACAACGGCGATATGCGGGCTCATTTTCAAATCCTGCAATTGAAAACTCGATAATTCCAAAATCACAACATCGTTCTTTCGCAATTTATCCAGAAACTCTATCGCCGGCGCGCCGATATTCCCGCCAAGGGAAAACCGCCTCCGCCTCCGCGCTCCTTTCGCACCACCGTCCCGCCCCAGCACCACCGTCCCCATTTCCCGAATCAAACTCGCCGTTGTCCCCTTTCCCTTTGTTCCAGTCACACCTACGATTTTACACGGACATTTTTCAAAAAAATATTTCGTCACGCTGGTAATTGTAACGCCGCACCGCTTCGCCGCCTGAATTTCCGGCTTCAAAACGCTTACCCCCGGACTTCTGAAAATCACGTCAAAATCCGCCAAACCTTTGAGATAATTTTTCCCCAACCGTAATCGTACTCCCCTTGGCGCATCTTCCAATTTCTTTTTTAAAGCACCACCGTCCCTAGCTTTCACCACCGTCCCCCTATCGCAGATTGTAATATTTTTAAATCCGTGCCGCATCAAATATTTATGAATCGCAGCGCCTTCATCTCCATACCCGACAATTGCTATTTTATCAATTTTTTGCATAGAATAATTGTAATGGAAAGAATCGTATCAGGCAAAGAGTTGGCGGAAATTTCGGAGGCAGGTTTAAACGGCGGTACAAATAGACTCAGAACAGTCGGAAAAATTTTAGTTATCGGATGGTTTGTAAAAGCCGCAATAGGGGGTGGTGTTATACGTTACGGTTCCGGAAGTGGAAGCTTTTATCGATGAAATAAAAAACAGGATCGTCGAAGTCGTCAGTTTGGAAAAACAATAAAGCCTAGCGGCCTTGCAACCGCGGCTTCCCGCTTTCCACTTGCCTGCGGTAAGTCCGCTTTCGGTGTCGCTTTGCGACAGCTTTTTCCTATGGACATGTGTTGCCTTCGGCAACGGTCTGGCGGATAATCTTCATCCATGCGCTTACTGCGTTAGCAGCAAATTTTATTTACGCGCACGGCCTTAAGATTAGAAAGCGGTAAGCAAATTAAATTTTTCATGCTATAATATACTTGATGGACAACATAGATAAATGGATGTCGAACACGCCAAAAGCGAAGCTTTTGGCGCTATAAATTAAGAGTTAACAAGACAAAAATGAGTAACAAATATCGGGGGCATTTGGCCCCAAGCGCGCGCATAGCGCATAATAAAACTTCGCGCACGCAGCATACATATCACGCGCATACGACACAAAAACCATCGGCGCATTTTAAAAAAGGAATACTCAAGGTGATCCCTCTCGGCGGATTAAACGAAGTCGGGAAAAACATGATGGTGTTTGAATACGAAAATGACATCGTGATTATTGATATGGGATTGCAATTCCCGGAGATAAATATGCCGGGAGTGGATTATATTATTCCGGATACGACTTATCTCGACGACAAAAAAAATCGCATCAGAGGCGTGATTATTACGCACGGCCATCTTGATCACATCGGCGGCATAGCTTATTTGATAGAACGCCTCGGTTTCCCGCCGATTTTCACGGCAAAACTCACATCAGGCTTTATCAAGAAACAACTTGAAGAATTCGGACTTACCAAACGCACGCGATTGAATATTTTTGATCCAGATAAAGCGATTTTGCGATTTGGCAGAATCGAAGCGAAATTCTTCCGCGTGAATCACAGTATTCCGGACGCGATAGGTGTTTTATTAAAAACTCCGGCGGGCAACATCGTTCACACGGGAGATTTTAAATTTGATGAAACTCCCGCGCGCGACCAACGCCCGGCTGATCTTCAAAAAATCGCGAGAATCGGTTCGGAAAGCGTACTCGCCCTTTTTTCCGAAAGCACCAACGCGCTTGAAAGCGGCCATACAATGTCGGAAACGCAAATCGGCGCAAATCTTGAGCCCATTATCGCGAACGCAAAAGGCAGAATGATAATCGCGTCATTTTCATCTCTCATTGGACGCATTCAGCAGATTTTAGACATGGCGGCAAAGCATAAGAAGAAAGTTTTTCTTAGTGGACGCAGTATGCATGACAGCGTGGAAATCGCGCGATCGCTCGGATATTTAAGTTATCCTTCACATCTCGTTAAAGATATAAGCAGTCTCGGCGGAACGCCGGATAAAGAAGTGATAATAATGACAACCGGCAGCCAAGGCGAAGAATTCTCATCGCTTACAAGAATTGCGCAGAAAGAACATCAATATGTAAAAATAAAACCCGGCGACACGGTTTTAATTTCAGCAAGTCCGATTATCGGCAATGAAAGGGCGATTTCAAATGTTATCAACAAATTGGCAAAACTTGGCGCAAACATAATTCACGACAGAACAATGGATGTCCACACTTCAGGCCACGGTTGCCAGGAAGATTTAAAAATGATGATGGATTTGATCAAGCCAAAATATCTTGTTCCGATTCACGGCGAATATTTTATGAGACAGGCGCATAAAAATCTCGCGCTTGAGATGGGTATTAAAAATGAAAATATTATTTTGATTGAAAACGGCGATGCGCTTGAAATCGGAAACGGGCGAGTTCATAAATCAAACGAACGCGTTTCCCTTCAGCAAATTTTAATTGACGGATACGGAGTCGGCGATGTCGGAACGCAAATTTTATTCGAAAGAAATCAAATGGCGCAAAATGGAATCGTGATTGTTCTTATTACAATCAATAAAAAAACCCATAAATTAATCGCGGATCCG
>CAZNCD010000098.1:0-3313 GCA_964571575.1 uncultured Candidatus Peribacteria bacterium | reverse complement strand
CGCGGGGAGCGTTATATCGGGAAGCGGCGTGAAAGTGGATGAAATTTTAAAACAAGGGACGCTCGCGTTTAAAACAAACATTTCCGGATTGGCGGATTTCCAGTCATTGATTGTGGCGATCGGAACAGTTGGATTTATATGGATGGGCGTAAAAGCCGCGACATCAAAAGCGATCACGGCAAAAGCCACGGATGCTGTTATGGGCATGGCGAGCAAAGCTGGCGGATGGCTTGCAAAAGCGCCATTCTACTATTCAAATATTATTCCGGTTAAAACGGGGAAAAGGGAAGAAAAAGTTTCCATGGGGAGCATGCTTAAAACATTTCAAGGAATACCGGCGGCAATGGATCAAGAAGTTCAAGATAAAGCCAATGATTTATTAAGAGATATGAAGTTTTTAAAAGGAACCGGTCTAATGGGTCAACAAGGTATAAAGAGTAGATTGCATAAAGCTCAAGAGGAAGGAAATGAGGGTAAAAAAGCTCTCGATGAAGTTATAGCTACAATAGCAAATCCGCAAGATTTAAAAACAATGGATCCGAGAGACATCGAACAACTTGCTATAGCAATAAATAAACATGGCGATCAATCAAAATATCCTAAGGTTATATTAGCCGTGAAAGAATTGCAAACAGCATATAAAAACACAGGAGATGATAAAGAACAAAAAATAAAATTAGCTCAAGATTCACTAGTTAACGCTGCTGGACAATTTAAAAACCACACTAAAGACGGTCTAGCAGCAGCTGAAAGATTAAATTCGGGATCAAAATCAGAAAAAACTCTTCAACAGCCGCAACTGCCTACAAAAGAGGCGCTAGCTGATCCAGATCCAGTTAAACAACAAGCCGCGATTCAACAGCTTGTGGATGCGATACGGGAACAAAATAAAGGTAGAGATTTAGAGGACGAAACATTAATAAAAATTGCGCAAGGAGAAGCGGCGAAAATAACATCATCAAGCAACAAAGATGTTGCAACAGCGATTGAAAACGCAATCAAAAATCCGCCGAAAACACCCCCGGCGCCAACAATTTAATTGCCTTGACAACCCTCAAATTTATTAGATAATTAACTTAGAGATCAGGCCGTTCCGCGAACAGACCGTTGCCGAAGGCAACACAGGTCTATAGAAAAAAGCTGTCGTAAAGCGACACCACAGGCGGAACACAGGCCCATAAAAACAAGTTATGAAATTCTCATCCTCACCATTAAATCACGGCCGCATAGACAAAAATCCCTTTAACGAGGCCGGTTTTCATGAAGCCAGATTAATATATTTCGCCGGCGTTGGCAAAGCCGGAGCAAGCGGCTCTACGGATGAAAACGCGCAAAATCTTCCGCCCGAAGACGAATTGAAAAAGCGCCAAAAAGAACTGGAAGCGCAAGCTCCTGAATCAATGCTCGCGAAAATAAACGATCTTCCGGCATCCGTCCGCGAGAAAGCGAAAAAACTTTGGGAGCACGGCGACATCATGCAAAAAACGCTCGTGATTCAACTTACGCAGGGTTCAATCACAACGGATGTATTTGGGAAATTGCTCAAATGCCTCTCGGGCAATGATGCAAAAAACGACGAAGCAAAAGAAAATTTCAAAACTCTCGCGGAAAAAGAAATCTCCCGCGAAATAGACTCCGTATCTTTTGAAATCGCGATGAAAGGCTTGGAGGACAACGACGAAAAATGCATGGAACTTGTAACGCAGCTCCGCAAAGGCCAAATCAGCGCCGCGAAATTTGATAAAGAAACCAAAAAATTAAAAAAGAGAGTATTCAAATCACAAGCGCTTCCGATGACGCCTGATCAGGCAATGCGCGGAACGCAGGAAAAACTCGGGCTTCTTCAAACAACAGTCGCGGAAATAATGAACAAAAAAGTCGGCTCGCCGGAAGATTCAAACAAATTGAAAAATCTTGCTGAAAAATACAGAACCGCCGGAAACGGCATAATTGAAGCTTTTGACGGACTGGACAAATTGTTCAAAGAAATGGCCGCCGGAAACGAGGCGCTTTACACAGAGCTTAAAGGAATGTTATCAAACGAGGAATATATCGGAAAATGCGCGATGCCGGAACCTATAAGAAAAAATGAATTTCCGATTTCCGCGGAAATTCTTGAGGAAGCTCTTAAAAAAATCGGGAAAAAATTAAATGTAAATCTTTTGGGTTTCAAAATCAGCCTTGTCGCAAACACGCAGGCGATGCAAACCGCAAGAAGAGAAATGGCGGAAGTTGAAGAAGAAATAGGTGCGCTTCTCGGTCCGATAAATGAAGAAGCGATTGAAAAATATTACATTGACCAAAGAATCAAGGAAGCTGAAAAATGGCTTGGAATAAAACTGAAAGAAGGCACGCGGATAAAACATATGAATGTCAGACTGAATCTAGAGACCGGCAGACAAGAATATTTTTGGGACGAATCCGAAATTTTGAGCGTCGGATTTGAAAGTCCGCAATTCACGGAAGGCGCGGAGCAGAAGAAGTCCGCGAGCGGCATGATGCTTGTGATTGTTACGGGCGCGGGAACTTTTAATGTCGGCACTCTTCGCAAATGGATGGACGCGGCCAGAGCTTATCAAAAAATCGAAACGCTCGAAGAAGCGGAGCAAGTTACGGGTTTAAAAGATGTTGGATTCAAATTGCAAGCCGGAATGGAGCTTGAATACGGCAGAAATGCCGGACGCGATGATCGCGGAGAAATCATCACAAAAACCGAATGCGTAAAAATCGAACGCATTGACGCCGACGCCAATAAAATTATTCTGGATAAACCCGTTACTGTTCTTTACGCTGATGAATGCGGTTACAGGCCGGTTGCGAAAGGCGATGAAATGAAGCCGCTAGAACGCGATATGACTCAAAAAGAATTTGAACTTGGCGAATTTACAAAATGGTTTATCAGAAAAGGCGTGAGAAAAAAATGCACGGTTGCGGAAGCGAACGCGGGACTCAAAACATTAAATCAAACATTCGGACTTTCCGCGGCGCCCGCGCCTATTATCGCGGTTGGAAGCACGGCATGGCGCGAAACAACGGAGCCGCACGCCGGCACCGAAGCGTACAGAGTGGAAAACATAGATCCGACAAGCGGAACAGTTACAGTCAGAAAAAATGGCGGCGCAACATCAAATATGACGCCCGCGCAATATCTTGAAACAGCGCGCAAAAGAGAACTTACGAACGCTGACCCGAATGCATACGCAAACCGCGCGATTGAAGATATGCCGGAAGGCGAAATGAAGCAAGCGGAGTACAGCGTGGCTCAAAAACAGCAGGAAGAAAAACTTAAGCGCGCGCTTAAACCGGAAAAAGA
>CAZNCD010000097.1:0-3319 GCA_964571575.1 uncultured Candidatus Peribacteria bacterium | reverse complement strand
CCTCTCACAACGAGAACGGAAATATGCAATTTATTTCTGGAGCCGCCCGTCGGAATCGAACCGACGACCCACTGTTTACAAAACAGTTGCTCTACCGACTGAGCTAGGGCGGCATAAGGCAGAAAGCGCAAAAATATTAACATGGCGCAGAACACGGCGCAATATCTATCTTTTAAAGTAATCCTGCGCCGCAGTATCCTCATATTTAAACGGAGATAAGCTAGAATCAAAAAAATTTCCGTATTCGCCGGTTTTCTTCATATGCTCAATTATGCGCGTCTGCAATTTCTCGAATTCCGCTTCGGAATATTTTTTATTAAAAATGCAGTGGGTGTTGTTTTTTATGGAAATGCAGCCGAAAAGATATTTTGAATTGCTGCAGAACTCGGAATATTGGACGAATTTGCAGTTTCCGCACGTATTTGAAAACCAAACCATGTAATTGTGGTAGAAGCCAAAGCTGTTGTAGCACAGTTCGGCGTCTTCCATGTAATTTATATCCTGAGAATCCTTTGCGTCCATTACCTGAGCCAAAAAAGCGCAATCATGGCATCTTTCCGCGTTGAAAGATTCAAACGTATTTTTGCAGTGGAACAAATAATTTCCGCTCACATTTTCATTATGCGTTCCAACCATAAATTGCCTTGGAACCTGATATTTAAGCGCTTCGTACTGTTTCAAAATTTCCGGTTTTGGATTTTTTACATCAATTTCAGCAAGTCGTCTTTCATATTCCTCTTTTGAATATTCTTTATTCAAAATGTGATATTTCGCGTTACGTATGCCAACACAGAACGCGCAATTTTGGCACTGACGTGCATCATAACAATATTTGCAGTCACGGCAATTTTGACTGTCTTGGCAATGATCGCAATTGTATAAATGTTCACTATCAATGCATTCATAGCAGAGTTCACTATTGCGCAAAATCGTGTTATCTACGCAATCTTTTGAGTAGTAAGGGTTGCCGTAATAACAATCTTCGGAAACAATCGTGCCATAAACAAGGTAGCAATTTTTCACGTCCGCCGCGTAATTCACATATTCGGAATTGATATTATTCGTGACGCTCAAAGACATTCTTGGCACTTTCACCATCAACTTTTTGTAGTTTTCCGTAAAGGTTTTTGAGAAATCAAAATCCAAGCCGAAGGTGAGCGGATCCCATCTATCAGTCCACCATTCGTCCTTTTGATAAACCGGAAACGGCGCATCGGGAGCGTACGCGCTAATCATTCCTTTGCCTGTTAAATCGCATTTTCGTTTGTGCAGATGCCTCTCGTTGCGGAAACTCAAACGCAATTTTTGGCGCTCAAGCGGATCAGTCAGGCGCGGCGCGGGAAGTTTGAATCTTTCATGAAAAAGCTGCATAAGCAAAATTTTACAAGAAATAATAACATTGGTAAAGCTTGCTTGACGAATCTATATCAATATGTTTAACCGCGCTCTAAATCCCCGAGCGTAAGCTCGTGGGAGATTCATCATGACACAGAAGAACACAGCGCGAAATGCCGCCTTATCTTTTTTGTAAAACAAAACAAGCAATGCCGTCCTCGATAATTTTATCCACAACGTCAAATCCATTTGATGCGGCGTCGTTTTCAAAAGTTTTCGGTGAATACTTTGTGGATTCATATAATCTTATCGTGTCGCCGGGATTAAATATTATTTCATCGCGGCTATGTGCTGGATAATGAAAACGGCGTTCTTTGTTAATAGTTATCGTGTGTTTGACTCTGCTTTTTTTTTCATCCCATTGAACCTTTACATCGCTTGTTTCAAAATCAAAAGTAGAATCCGGCAATCGTTGTTTGGTCAATGGCGCCAATACAAATGCTTTGAACAGCGGGCTGTTGTAATAGTCCAACATAGCTTGTTTCATCGTTTCGTTTTCCGGTTTAATTTCAAATGTTACTATTAATTTATCACCGGGCGCAAGATTGCCGCCAAAGATTTCAAAAGGGGATGTTTCGAAGCTAAAAGCATTGCCGAAAGTATTTCCAAGAACAACACTCGTTATTCCCTTCGGCCTTCCCTCTTCGCCCGTTAATAATCGTTGGCGAATATAATCATACGGAGCTTTAGCTTCAAATGTCGCGATGTGTCCTCTATAAGCGATTGTTTTTCCGGTTTTTTCACGAATCCCGGCTATCGCTTTTAATCCTTCCGCGTGAAATAATGACCCCACGTCTATGCTTTGGACGTAAACAGTTCCATCTGTTTTTTCGGCTGCTTGATCACCAATTAATCTTTCTTCATTTTCAAAATCGCCGATTCCATTGATTAAAACAACCATATCTTTTAAATGTTCCGCAATTTTGCCTCCATGTTTTTCAAAAAATTGTCCTTCACGCGAGTGTAAACCATTTGGAAAATCACAAATTTGCAGCCATAAATTTTGCGATTGCGGCGAAACATACATTTGTTCAGATGGTATTCTGCGAAAGCCTCCTCTTCTTAAAATTTTCACCAATTCATCGTCAAGATCTTCCCTTTTGACACAGACTCCTATGTCAGAAATGGATGTTTCTCCTTCTCCCTCTTTTTTATTTTTTATTGCATCGGCTATTTCTTTATAAAAAACGTTTAACATTTCTCCAACGCGCCTCTTAAGCATTGGCATTAAAACTCCCGTTTCTATATCGGTTGCATTAGGATAAAATGCTTCCGGCGAAATCAGAGGGTAATAATAATGTCTTAATTTGTCAAATAGTTGCTTTCTGTATGCTTGTCGCAATGAAAACGGCTCTAAAAAATGACTGCTTTGATCGGGTATATTCAAGTTTATTACAATTTTAGACTCACCGCTATCAGCGAGTTCATAATAAGTGAATGCTATTCTTAAAAATCTCCATTTTACTGTTGAATCTTTTTCGCACATCGGCATGGGAAACTTTACTATCCCATAAGCAAAAAATGAATTCCGCGGAATATCTTCGGGCGTTTCTCCGGGGGCAATGCCGAGCTTCAATACATCAATCCGCGTTTGCGATTCGATCTGATAACCGGTATATAAATTTTTGACTGCTTTCATGCGTTTAGCTATTTCGTCCGGCAAAAACATTTTTTCACTTTCAACCCTGGCGAAATCGCGTTCACCGGGATCCAATTCTATTTCTATCGGTTTGTTATCATCGCCATTGTCTATAGCAGTCATTTTTGTGCAAATCAATGAATAGGAGGACAATTTTCCACAATTTTCCCGTAAATGTCAAGTGCAACTTTGCCGCATCCAATTTATTATTTCAGCTTCGCTAAAGCTAATAAATACTTTTTCTCAGGCGCAAAGAAATATCTGATAATCTTAAACCCGTTATTA
>CAZNCD010000096.1:0-3355 GCA_964571575.1 uncultured Candidatus Peribacteria bacterium | reverse complement strand
GAAGGATTCCTCGCGGGAGATATAAACCCGGAAATTGACGGTTTACTGCTGATGGCAAGTGTAAAGGATATAGCGCTTATGGCATCCGGAGCGCATACGGAAAAAGAAACGCGACACCCGATAGTCCGGAAACAAGCCTGCATTATATTAAAAACCATATTGGTTATGGCCTATATGGAAGGGAAGATGGAAGTGATTTTTCAGGACGATGGCTGTATGGCTTTGCGAGAGTTTTTAAAAAGAAATTTTAGAGAAAAAAACGGAGGATTTGAATTAATAGAAAAATACGGAGCATTGCCGGCGATAAAAATAAAAAAAATATACGACAAGCCAAAAAACAGAGAGGCGATTGTTAGAAAATTATTGTCCAAAGACGAAGTGACGGCGGCCACAATCAGAGATTACGCAAGAGCCAGAATAATAACGGAAACCCCGCTGGATATTTTAAGATTGTTATACGTGCTTATTAAAGAAAGCCGCGTGCCGTGGAATTTGTCGTTGTCAAAAATCCCAAAACAGCACTTGTTTGATTTGGAGAGGATAAAAACAATGATCAATGATGCGGAAACAGCCGACCAGTTTGTTCAAACATTGATGGAAAATCCGTATATAGTCGAAGGATTGACATATAAAACGCGCAAAGCAAAAAAAGGGAAAGGCAACGCTTCTTCGGAAGATAATTTTGTTTGTCTTTCATGGGTGTTTGAAATGCCAATCAAAGTTGAAATAAAAGGAGAGACAAGAACGGTTTATTATCCGGTTGAATTGCAGTTGGCCGACGAGGAGAGAGCCAGAAAAAACGATTGGCGCAAGTCGCTGGATGAAATTGACGTTGCCACGCATGATAAATACGTAAGAGATCAATTGTTAAGAATAGCGGCCAGAGTAGGAGCGTCTACGAACAGAGTGGTCGCGGAAATAAAGGTTGTGGATAAATAATTATTTCAAACTCGCGATAAATTTTTTGGTATCAATCGTTTCCTGTTTTTTTGTCGCATAATCACGCACATTTATCGTTCCTGTCGAAGCCTCCTTTTCCCCGACAACAGCCATATACGGGACTTTTTCAAGTTCCGCGTTGCGTATTTTTTTGCCGAGAGTTTCCGCACTCATATCAATTTCAACGCGCATGCCTGCAGTCTTTAATTCTTCCGCCGCGGCTTTGGCGTATTCCGTGAATCTGTCGCTTACCGGCAAAATTTTCACTTGCACCGGCGCCAGCCAAAAAGGAAACGCGCCCGCATAATGTTCGATCAAAATTCCTATAAATCTTTCAAGCGAACCAAACGGCGCGCGATGAATCATTACGGGTCGAACCGCCGCGCCATGTTCGTCAATATATTCAAGTTGAAATCTTTCCGGCAGATTATAATCAACCTGGATTGTCCCAAGCTGCCATTCGCGGCCGATAACATCCTTAACAACAAAATCCAGTTTTGGTCCGTAAAAAGCCGCGTCGCCTTCATCCTTTGTGTATTCCAAGCCGGTTTCTTTAACCGCTTCCTCAATCTCGCGTTCAGCTCGTTTCCAATTTTCATCACTGCCGATATATTTGTCGCTGTTTTTATCGCGCGTTCCGATTCTCACGCGATAATTTTTGAATTCCAGCTTTTCAAAAATAAACATCACCAAATCAAGCACATCCAAAAACTCTTTTTTTAATTGATCCGGCCGCACAAACAAATGCGCATCATCCTGCGTGAATCCGCGCACGCGCGTAAGCCCGCTCAATTCGCCGGAAGCTTCATAACGATACACGGTGCCGAATTCCGCAAGTCTAACGGGTAAATCTTTATAACTATGCGGCTTATTTTTATAAATCATCACATGGTGCGGACAATTCATGGCTTTCAAAATAAATTCTTCTTCATCGACTTTAATCGGTGCGTACATATGCTCGCGATAATGATCATAGTGCCCCGAAGTTTTATACAAATCCAGTTTTCCGATATGCGGAGTTGCAACCGGCAAATAGCCGCGCTTTGTTTGTTCCTCTTTCAGGAAGTTTGTTAGAATATCGCGGATTATCGCGCCTTTTGGAAGCCAAAGCGGCAGTCCGCCCCCGACTTCCGGACTAATCATAAATATTTCCAATTCTTTTCCGAGCTTTCTGTGGTCTCTTTTCGCGGCTTCTTCCATTTGCTTTAAATAAGCATCCAAATCAGTTCGCGATTCATAGCAGGTTCCGTAAATTCTTTGCAGCATTTTATTTTTCTCATCGCCATGCCAATAAGCGCCGGCGATTTTAAGCAGTTTAAAAGCGCTGATTTTTCCGGTTGATTCCACATGGGGGCCGGAACAGATATCCACAAATGTTTCCGGAATATCCTTGCCTTTTTCGCCCAACCAATAAATGCTGACTTTTTCGCCGCGACTTTCTATTTCATCGAGCCATTCATGTTTATACTCATTTCCCTTATACACATTGTTGTTAAAAAACTTTCTGGCTTCTTTTACAATCATCTCATCTTTAATAATCGGCAAATCTTCCTTGATAATTTTTGCCATTTCCTTCTCAATTTTTGGAAAATCATCCTCGTTTATTTTTATATCCGAATCAAAATCAAAATAAAATCCTTCTTCCGTGGCCGGACCCATTGCCGCTTTAATTTTACCCGGCCATAAGCGCAGCATGGCCATAGTCAGCACATGTTCGCAGGAATGGCGCATCGGTTCAAGATTCAAATTGTCATTTTTAGGCATACAGCAATATTAACGATAACCGCCGAGAATTATAACACAAAAAAACTATGTGCTGTGCAATCGTGTCCATAATACGCCCGAAATCAAATTAGAAAAATTTTGCAAGATCCCAGCTTAACGGCCCAATTACGGTATAAACGCGGTTTCTTGCGTTGCAAATTTTATCCAAAATGGCACGGTCTGCGCCAATCCGCGCAAGCCGTTGTTTTATTCTGACGCGCGCTTGTTGCTCATAAAAATAAACAAGTATGGCGAGAAAGGAACAAACCAGCGTTACCGACACCGCAACGGAGTATTCATTCAAATTAGTATTATTAACGAGTTCATGAATTAAAAAAGACTCCAGAGCGTCAGCGCCGAGTGCAATAGGGCCAAAATGCAAACTGTATTCCGCAATCAAACTTTTCACAAATCTTTTCGCGTCAAACGAATCGTCGGGATTGCGAAATTGTTCGTGATGCGACGTATACCAGGCGGTCGTGAATGTAAGAAAATTGGCGGCGGTTATGCCGAAAAACGAAAATAAAAACATACTTTCATCCGGAAAATCTCCCAATTTTTTTACGGCAACAGCCCCGGTTGTGCCGATTAAAGAAGCCAATTCGGCACCCGTTCCCGCCAAAGTTCTTTTTATACATTCAATAATCCGGCT
>CAZNCD010000095.1:0-3408 GCA_964571575.1 uncultured Candidatus Peribacteria bacterium | reverse complement strand
CTTAATTCATCTTTTGGATTCGGCATATTGATTCCCATGCAGCCAGCGCTCCAAATGGGTCTGTTATCACTAAAAGATTTCTCGTCGTGCCACCAGCCTGTATTTCCGTCTATAATTCCAATCATTGCGCTCTTTATTTTCCCGTCGGATAGATAAGTGATTTTTGCTTCGGGCCAATATTCATCCTTGCCTTTTTTCACTCTAAGATCCGGATGATATTTTGCGAGAGCTTTATTCAAATCATAGCTAAAAGTCAATTTTTGTCCGTCAACCGCAAGCAGTATGTCTCCGGGTTTTATGACTTTTTCAATGCCGTTCGGTGTATTTGGGAGTATCGCAGGCGTTCCAATATAAGTATCCGGTGCGACAATATAGCCGTAATCATACTGATTATTTGTTAGAATCTTGATAGTCAGAGAAGCGGTAAAAGGCTTTACATTAACTCCTATGGAAGGAATTTTCTTGGGATCAGGCGGATTTTTATCCGGATACTGATAGCTGTTTATTGTGCTTAGATTTCCGGTCCGGACCATTTTTGCAGGATTTGTTGCTCCTCTATAAAGAGAACACTGCGCAACGGAATTTAGATTCGCATAATCAACACCGTTCACATAAGATCTCCAATCTTCTTTGTTCATCGATTTGTCAAAACCGTTGTTCATAAAAATAACATCCGTGCTTTTGAGGTTTCCTTTCTGGTCCGATTTACCCCAAAAATTCCAATCAAAACCGATTTCTTGCGTTTCTATTTTGTTGCCGAATAAATTTAATGCATCGACGGAATCTAATATATTATCAACTGTTTGTGAATATCCGCCCGAAACTTCAACATACTTTATAAGCGGAATCGGTTTTTGTATTTTATCAACAACCTCATCGATTTTTTTCTCGATTGAATTATTTATGATTCTAAAATATTCGCGCGTATATAAGTCTTTTTTGCTGATTAAGCTTATCATCGTCTCGACGCTTTTTGCGTTCCATCTTCCGCTCCAGCTTATAAAATCATTGACTTCGCTGAGATATTTTTCAAACAAAGAAAAATACGGAACAGCCAATTGCTCGATTGGAAATTTTGTGAATATATCCGGTATGTTCATCTCCTGCTTTTGCGGATTCGCGATTGCTTCTTTTATCGCCGCCGAAGAAGCCGCCATCAATGTTTTTACATTGCTGGTTTTTCCTCCGGCGCTTACATTCATATTGCCGACATTGGACGGAATTGTTGGAGCCGGCGCATCCATGCTGATATCTTGCGCAATGGACTGATTGAATTTTTTCTGCAGTTCCTGGAGCCATTCCTTGGTCCAGCGCATATAAGATAAATCTTCCATGCTCGCGAGATATTCAAGATAATTTTTGAACATCGGTTTTGTCATTGTTTTGGCCTCGCGCGTCATATCCGCGTCAAAAAACTTTTTCTCAAAATCCGTAAAATCTTTATTGCCGATATGATATAGATGATTTTTATCGAAATATTCCGCGAGCTGTCTTTTAGCTTCAGCATTGTCGACTGCCGGAGGTTTTATAACTCCGTGCCAAATCTCGGCTTTTTTATCAACGGCATTTTGATTCGCGTCAAACTCGCCCGTTTCCGGATTATACAAATAAGCTTTGTCTTCAAAATCAGTGTAGGGGAATATGCTTTTTGATTTTTTCCCATCCGCGTTAATAATCGGGAGAGGCGCATTGCCGACAAAAACAACGCCCCGTAATTGCGCGATTGTGTTTTCAACTTCTTCTCCGTCAAAATACAGCTTATCAAGAACATTAAGAATTTTTTCCTGTGTGCTCTGCGCGCCGCCGCCCCCGCTGAAATCCGCGCTTATTATCTTTACTTTTGTTTTGGGCAAAGCCGCGGCAATATCCTCAGCGTATCTGTTTATGCGCCATTCAATGGTTTTATTTTTGAGATCATCGTATTTATCGCTTAAGCCTTTGTAACTCGCGCCATCATTCATCAAAACTTTATCCGCGATAATCGCCACAAGACTGGACCGTTCCAGCGCTTTCGCCCCTGCCTCCGCTTCGTCCGTGTTCACACTCGGATAAAGCGAAAAAGCCCGCGCCACGCCGATAATTCCGGCGCCAAAAACCTGCGTTATCATGAAAGACGTTAAAACAGCGCTGACCGCAAGCTTTGCTCCGGCGCCCAAAAGCCTTATTCCGGCGACTCTGCTCAGCCGCATGAGCCTCCATCCAATAATTTTTATCAGCCGTCCCGGCCGGATTTTTATTTTCATTTTTGGTCTTTCCTTTACGCCGCGCATCATGTGCACAGGCGTATGTAATAAATTGTTTTGCGGAACAAAACTCCGCTTCTATAAATTATATCAAAAAACAGCGGTTTTTTCTATGACCTAAGCCAAAAACCGTGGATTTAAGGTTGACAAAAAAGAGAGATATTGTACGTATTTGAGTGAACCGCACGACTGCAAATGGCGCAAAATTCCACATATAAAAAAGCCCCGTTTTTTACGCGGGGCTTGAAAGATTTCAAAAAATTTTATAAATCAGTTTGTTTTAATAAATAATAAGTCCCGGTGCTTATAGGATTAAGAGCTAAAATAGCAGCTACGTTAAAATTAGAAGCGGGAGCAACATTGCCGGAATTAGTTTCCATCGCAGCCATAAAACCATAACCCTTAACAACTCCGTTTGCGTCTTTATCTAAGACGTAATAATAATTTGGACAACCGGCACCCTGTCCATATTTGTTAATCTCTGCTTTTGGATCGATTGGCAATGCACTGTTTGGCAATCTGTTTTTCAATAAACTGCCCAAATTTCCGGAGCCATCGTTTAAACAAGCATTAACGGCAGTTATAGCGCCAGGGACAGAAGAACTGTCAATTAAATAAGAAGCCATGCTAGTTTGTAAAGCTGTTAAAGTCTGTTTTCTACTCGCGTCCCTTGCCTTCTTCGGATAATCCAGAACTCTCGGCACAACAGCTACGCTCAAAATCCCGATGATTACAATCACGATCAAAAGTTCAATGAGAGTGAAACCTTTTTTGTTGGACATAAAATGAGGATTAAATTTTTACTATAATAAATTGTACCACATCGTATTAGGAAAGCAATAAAAATGTAAGCGCGAACATTTGTTGTTAGCAAAACATTTTTAACTGATACGTTTCCCAGATCAGAATTCCCATTTCAATGATAACGATCACGGCGAGGATAGAAACTATCATCCACTTGTATTTTTTATACCATTCGTACATAAGATGAGGGATTAAAAATTATTAGGGTTAGACCTAATTGTTAGACGCGAATGATTTTATCTTCGCAAAACTCTCGCCACATTTTTTCTCGCGGCGTCGATTGTTCTTAAAACAGGATATTTTATTCTTTTCATTCCAAGCGCCGTGAGCAGAGCAAGCGTCATCGCAGCGCTTTCCGCTC
>CAZNCD010000094.1:0-3436 GCA_964571575.1 uncultured Candidatus Peribacteria bacterium | reverse complement strand
ACACAGCTCTATAGAAACAAATCGTCGTGAAACGACACCGAAGGCAACACAGGCGCATAGAAATAAGTTGTCGCGAAGCGACACCATTTTAACCCTAACCCAATTTTTATGGAATCAAAATCTACGGAACTCAACTTAGCGGGCCGTATTTTCAAACTTGAATACGGCAGATTTGTGACACAGGCAAGAGGCACCGTAACGGTTTCTCTCGGCGATACCGTTATTTTGGCCACAGCCGGAATAAGCGAAGAAGCAAAAGAAGACGCGGACTTTTTCCCGATGGTTGTTGACTATGAAGAAAGATTTTACGCGGCCGGCAAAATTAAAGGAAGCCGTTTTGTAAAACGCGAAGGCAGGCCTTCTGAAAACGCGGTTTTAACATCCCGTTTAATTGACAGATCTTTTCGTCCGCTTTTCCCGAAAGGAATGATTAACGATGTTCAGGTTATAGCAACCGTTTTGTCCGCGGATTTGGAAGTGGATCCGGCAGTAGCCGCAATCAATGGATGTTCAACAGCACTCTTGATCGCCGGCGCACCTTTCGCGGGGCCTGTTGCTGCTGTAAAAATCGGGCTTGTAATTGATTCAAAAAACGAAGAGCAACTCGTTGTGAATCCAACATATGAACAATGTGAAAAAGGAAAACTCGAACTTACAGTGGCGGGAACTCTTGATGCGATAACAATGGTTGAAGCGGGTGCTGGTGAAGTTTCGGAGGAAATGATGCTTAAAGCGTTTGAACTTGCTCACAAACAAATTCGTGAGCTTTGCAAACTTCAGCTCGATTTTGTGAAATCGCTGAAAATAGAATCTGTTCAACCTGTTTTGATGGAAGAAAACGCGGAAGCTAAAAAAGCATTTGATTCTTACGCGACGGACGAAATAATTGCTTCAATCCGCGGAAAAACAAAACACGAATTCAAAGAAAACCATAAAAAAGTTTTGACAGCAATGATTGAAAAATTCGCCGCGGATATCGAAGCTGAAAAATTCACGAAAAAACATCTTGATATGCTGCTTACGGACGCCGTTGAATCGCGCATGAGAAAACAAATTCTTGAAAAAGAAGAACGCCTTGACGGCCGCAAGCTTGATGAAATCAGACCTTTATCGTGTGAAGTCGGTGTTCTGCCGCGCACTCACGGCTCCGCGATTTTCAGAAGAGGCGAAACGCATGTTATTGATATCACAACTCTCGGTGCTCCGGGCGACGCGCAAGTTATTGAAACAATGGATCAAGACGATGAAAAGCGATACATCCACCATTATTCATTTCCTTCATACGCTGTCGGCGAAATAAAACCCATAAGAGGACCCAACAGACGCGAAATCGGACACGGGAATTTGGCAGAACGCGCGCTTGAGGCGCTGATTCCGAACAAAGAAAATTTTCCATACACAATTTGGACTGTTTCGGAAACTCTTTCCTGCAACGGTTCAAGCTCCATGGCTTCCGTATGCGCTTCAAGTTTATCTTTGATGGATGCGGGTGTTCAAATTCCGCGCCATGTCGCAGGCGTTGCGATGGGTTTAATTGCAGACGGGAAAGACGGATATAAAATTCTCACGGATATTCAGGGCATGGAAGATTTTGCCGGAGATATGGATTTTAAAGTCGCTGGCACACACATAGGAATTACAGCTCTTCAAATGGATATAAAAGTCAAAGGCATCACGATCGCAATAATGAAAGAAGCGCTTGATAGAGCAAAAAAAGCTCGTGAGGAAATTCTCGCGATTATGGAAAAAACGTTGCCTGCCGCAAGACCCGAACTTTCAAAATATGCTCCGTTAATCGAAACGATTAAAATCCCGGTTGAGCAAATTAAAGATGTTATTGGCAAGGGCGGCGAGACAATCCAGAAAATCACAAGAGAGTGCGGCGTCCAGATCGATATTGAAGAAGATGGCCTTACATTCGTTACGGCGCCTGATCAGGAAAAAGGCAAACAAGCTCTCGAATGGATCAAAAAAATCATTTATATTCCGCAGGTCGGAGATACGTTTGAAGGTAAAGTAACGCGCATCATGGAATTCGGCGCGTTTGTTGAATTTATTCCGGGCAAAGAAGGCTTGGTTCACATTTCTCAGCTCGCAAACAAAAGAGTCAATCGCGTTGAAGATGTTGTAAAACTCGGTGATCCGCTCAAAGTCAAGCTCGTTGAAATTGACGATATGGGAAGATACAATTTGTCGCATAAAGCCACGCTTAAATAGGGACCGGTCTGTATTGCTATACAACAAGTTTTGTGTTATATTTCCACCCTGTTTTTGATATAAACAATGGAAACAATTAACATTGATGAATTTTCCGGCGTATCGCGCCAAGTGCTTGATATAGCGCTTGTCGTGAAACGCAGAGCGGAGAGATTGATAGATCCGCAAAAACGCAAAACACCGCAACAGCTCGATATAGAAGCAATATCAGATGAAGTTCAAGAAGCGATTAACGCTGTTCTTGAAAGCCGTTCGCTAAAAGGATTAAGAGGTCAACTTCATAACATCCTGGCCAGAATAGAGCAAAGAGAGGGAGATTCTGACAAGGGAAATCCTTTATACGATGACAGGCCGCCGTTAACACAAAAAAGATTGAAAGAAATGAAACGGACCTTATGGAAAACCGTTTTGGAAATTTTTGTTGTTCCGGAAGACAGAATGGATTTGCCGGAAAAAATGGATTTTAGAGAAGGAATAAAATATCTGGCTATAGATCCTGCGAGAATTTCAATGAACCTACTTAAACGACTTGGCGCTGATTTTGATAAAGAAGTCGATATTATAGAATTCGTAAAAGAAATTTTGCAAAACCTTGAACCTCTGGAAACAGGCGAATATTATCCCGGCACTCAAATACATAGATTTTATAGAATAAAAGATGGTGAAAAACGAGGCATGATATTGGGAACGCAGCATCACGGGCGCGAAAAATATTTTTACGTTACTGATATTTATGGTGCATTGATGAGGGCTGACCGTATATTATCGAGTGAAACGGATTTGATTTTACTGGATAGAATAAAATCCGAGCTGGATATTGTTGAAGCGGAAGTGACAACCGATTGGCCGACTTTTAAACAAAATGAATTGAGGCGCAGTGCGTGCATAGCAAAATTAAGAGCATTGGCGGGAAAGCTTAAATATGCGGTAAATCCTTATAAAACGCAATTGTGCGAAACACTCGCATCCGCGAACATTAAAGATAGTCTTGGCAGAGACAACCCAAATGCGTTTATGGCTCAAGTAATAAACAGGGCGAGGGAATATCTGGTTGGGATGAGAGAAATACAAGTTGCGAGAATCGGAGGATACGTGGCTCACGACAGAGAAATACTCAGGGGTTTGCTTTTGCAAAATATAAGACCTTTCAGGGATTTTTATGATAAAGTCCAAAACGCGATTGCGGAAAATTCGCCGTTATCCGCGATAAAATCGCTTT
>CAZNCD010000093.1:0-3478 GCA_964571575.1 uncultured Candidatus Peribacteria bacterium | reverse complement strand
GCCGTCAGTTCCGTTCAAAAAAGGTTCGGATTTCGTCAAACAAACGCACCAATATCAAACTTTCCGATTTTTGCCCGACCGATTCGACGGACAAAACGCATTTTGTTCCGCGCCAAAAATCGTTTCCGTTAACGCCGCGCAAAAAAAACACTAAAAAATTAACAATTAGGGTACCTCTGAAAAACTATTTTACTGCTACAAATTGCAATTTTCGCCATGCAACATAGCTTTTCAGAGGTTCTTTAGGTCGGAACTTTATTTCTCTTCACGCCCCGCGACTATTCCGCCGAATATCAAGCTCAAAGCCGGTAATAAAAACCAATAGTTATAGTACTTAAGCATATTTTGAACAAAAGGGGATTGCGCCGTAAAACTTGTTATTCCGCCTTGAGCGCCGCCGGCTATAAAAGATATTCCCGATACATACATCAAAACCGTGCTTATCATCAATCCGGCGCTCAAAAATCCAAAAAATCCGGTCATTATTATTTTTGCGGTTGTTGATTTTCCAATATTGCTGTCAACCGTAAAACCGCCTCGTACAGCCAAAATTATCACTATCACGATAAATAAAATCAATTTAAACATCGCCGCGGAACTCTCAGGATTGCTTCCGGGAGAAGCGGTGTGCAGGGCGCTTAAAAACATGGAGGATCCGCCAAAATAAGTTCCAAATAAATTACCCGCAGCATCAGCCGCAAGCGCGCCGACATAAGTCCCCAAAATAATTTTGACGGTATTGTTCCGTCCTATAATAAAACTATAAGCGATGATCACCGCAAAGAACGCAATTACGAACAAATCCCAAGTGAGGCCTATATTCATGGCGAAAGATAAATTCTCTATAAATAGTACAAGCACCGCGGATTTTTTGCAAATCAAATGGGGACGGTTCTCTAAAAGTTAATGAAAAATTCATGAATTTTTCATTAACTTTTCAAAAGCCGGAGCAAAAACCGACACCAAAAAAACGGCTTAGAAATCCCAAAATCCCTTTTCATTTATTTTCACTCCCGCTTCTTTTGCAAGCTCCGCGTACAATTCTTTTTCGCGTTTGCTTAATTTCATCGGCACATCAACGATAACTTTCACATAATGATCGCCGCGTCCGCCGCTTGATTGCCCGCCGTCCAGTTTTTTTATTCCATATTCTTTTAATCGAAACACGCGTCCGCTTTGAGTTCCGGCAGGAATTTTCAGCTTAACCAAGCCATAAAGCGTTTCAATATTAACTTCATCTCCAAGCACCGCTTGTACAAGATGTATCTTTTTTTCAGTATGAATATCAAAACCCTCGCGCGTGAATTTTTTGCTGGGTGTCACGCGCATTGACACAAACATATCTCCATATTCGCCGCCTTTTGCGCCCGCTTCTCCTTTACTGCTTAATCTTATCGTAGTTCCGTTATCAACGCCCGCGGGAATTTTTATTTTAACGCGTTCGGTTGTGCGCACGCGGCCTGTCCCATGACATTTTCGACAAACCGATTCCGGGATTTTGCCTTCTCCCTGACATTTTTCACATGTGCGTGAAGTTGCGATCTGTCCCAAAATTGTGTGCCGCACGCTCCGAATTTCACCCGTTCCGCCGCAATCAGGGCAAGTTGAAATTTTTGTTCCGGGCTCTACGCCATTCCCATTGCAATTTTCACATTTACCGATTTTTGTTATTTCAAGCTCTTTTTCCGTGCCGAAAACCGCTTCTTCAAAAGAAATTTGTATTGTTGTTTCTATGTCGTTGCCGCGTCTCGGACCGCGCTTTCGAGTTTTAGAACGACCGCCTCCTCCACCAAAAAACGTTTCAAATATATCCGAAAAATCAAATCCGCCTTCTCCAAAACCGGCTTGCCGCCAATTCCCAAAACCTTCAAATCCGTCGGCGCCGCCAAATCCTGCTCCGCCCGGCCAGCCGTTCGCCGCTCCCCCTTGTCCCGGCACAGCCCCAAACTGATCATACATTTGACGTTTTTTCGCATCGGAAAGCACCTCATAAGCCTGATTTATTTCTTTGAATTTTGTTTCCGCGTCTTTATCGCTCTTATGTTTATCCGGATGCCATTTTAAAGCTAATTTACGGTACGCACGCTTTATCTCCTGTTCACTCGCGGTTTTTGGGACGCCTAATATTTCGTACAAATCTTTTGCCATGATATGATTATAATATGAATTTGTTCAGAAAAATATTCAAGGCCTTAAACAACGAAAAAATAAAATATCTGGTTGTCGGCGGAGTAGCAGTCAATTTACACGGCTATATAAGATTTACTGGTGATTTGGATATTTTACTTCTCCTTGAAAAAAATAACTTGGCAAAAATGGAAAAAGCCATGAAAAAACTTGGCTATACGAAACGTCTTCCAGTTTCAATTTCAGCTTTAAGCGATCAAAAAACCGTCAAAAAATGGCTTAAGGAAAAAAATATGAAAGCTTTTTCATTTTTTCCTCCAAAATTCAACCCGCTTCAGATAGATATTATTATTGAAGAATCGCTAAAATTCAACAACTTTCTAAAGAAAAAAAGCTTAAAAAAGATCAGCGGCGTCACAATACCGATAGTTTCCATTGAAGATTTAATAAAAATGAAAAAAAAAGCCGATAGGGTTCAAGATGCGATTGATTTAGAAGCTCTAATTAAACTCAAAAACCTATGACTGCTGTAAAAAACAAACACGGCAAAATTAATCTGGATAAAAAGCTTTTAAAACACTGGAAATCCTTAGATACAAAAGCTAAGCTTAATTGGCTGCAAGATGCTTTATATTTTGGAAAACTGAAAAAATTTTAATTTCTTTAAATGCCGCGTTCGTCTAGTGGTTAGGACACCACCCTCTCACGGTGGGAACATGGGTTCGACTCCCGTACGCGGCACCAATATCAAACTTTCAGGAATTTTCCCGATTGATTCGGTCGCGCCGTGCGGCGGCGTCAGTTTCGTTCAAAATAGGTTCGGATTTCGTCAAATAAACGCACCAGGGTTTATTGCCCGTCCCCGCCGCCGCCCCGCCGCCTTCTTCCTTCTGCCTCCGTCCCTGCAAAACCTCTACCACCGTCCCTATTTTAAACAATATTTCCCACTTTTGTCTTTTCAATTTATGAAACAAATTGCCCCTTAAGTAGTTTAAGAAATTGACTTACAGTTGAGCTTCTGATAAATTATTTTGCGAGCTGTTGAAGTACCAAAAAACATCGAAATTTAGCTTATAAATAAGGAAAACCCCGTTTTTATTTTATATTACATCGGGGATTACTGCTGTGAAGTACCTTGAAAATTAGGCAAAATTACGCTCAAAATCGCCAATCGATAATGGCGAAATAACGGATGTCGTTTTTATACGCAACATATTAAAAAAGAAAACTATAACTAAGGTTTTATCAAGCCGATTGAGGCAACAATAAAACTTTTCATATATAAGGCCCGAAAGGACCTAGGCAAAAGGTTTCGGCTGATTGCCAAAACTTACTTTACTTATTTATTTTT
>CAZNCD010000092.1:0-3517 GCA_964571575.1 uncultured Candidatus Peribacteria bacterium | reverse complement strand
TTCCTGCCATAATCTCTTTTTCTCAAAAATCTTCACTGGATTCTGGATAACTACCGGACGGTGGTACCCGATAGTACCGGCATCACTTCAACAGCTTTTCAAATTTAGCCTCCCCCTCAAACGGTCCAATCGCCGCGAGCCGCAGACGATTTTTATTAAAAATATCCCGTGCAACCCTATGCACATCCGCCACGCTCACCTCATCGATTTTTTTCATGACTTCTTCGGGCGTTCTGGCGCGATTATACAAAAGCTCGTATTTCCCCAAAAAATGCGCGTATTCTTCGCTGTCTTCAAGCCGCAAAATAATTTTTCCTTTTAAAAATTCTTGCGACTTCTTCAATTCTTGTGTAGGTACGTTTTTATCCGCGATTTTTTTATATTCATCAACAATCGCGCTTATTGCCATTTCTACGCGTGCCAAGTCAACGCCGGCGTTTGTTGATAACGTACCGCAATCCGTATAATCATCCGTTGCGGTATGAATATAATAAGCCAAACCCTTCGCCTCACGAACGGACAAAAACATTCTCGAACTCATATTCCCGCCCAAAATCACGCTCAATAATTTAAGCGCGTAATGATCTTTGTGTTCCTCTTCATAAGCCAACACCCCAATGCAAATATGACCCTGCTCGGTTTTTTTGTTACGGATTGAAACACGGCGATTATCGCTGTTTTCAATCAATTTCGCCGCAAAAAGAGACTGCGCGCCATCATCAAATTTAAAATATTTTTCTATACGCGAATTTAAATCTTTTGGCAAATTCCCGGAGACTGCAATCACCAAATTTTTCGGCACGTAAAGACTGCGCTTATAATTAACAAAATCCTCATGTTTAACTCCTAAAATCACTTCTTTGCGACCAACTTGATCCCATCCCATCGGCTGATTTCCAAACATCAACTTTTCAAAATCCCATCCGATTTGATACATCGGCGTATCTTGATACATATTATATTCTTCAATAATTACGCCGCGCTCTTTATCAATTTCTTTTTGGTCAAACCGCGAATGAATCAGCATATCGGATAAAACGTCAAGCGCGATATCAACATGATTCGCGGCGACTTTCACGTAATAGGCAACGTATTCTTTGCTTGTGAAAGCGTTAAATTCACCGCCAATTGAATCTATAACCGAAGAAACTTCTTTGGTGTTTTTATATTTTTTCGCGCCTTTAAAAAACATGTGTTCAAGAAAATGTGAAATTCCGTTGTTATCATAATTTTCATAACGCGAACCAGCGCCGGTAAGAATAATAACAGTCACCGCGTTTGTACTTTTAAGCTTTTTGGAAATAATCCTAAGCCCGTTTGCTGATTTTTTTATCTCGAACATATTCTCATTTTAGGGGGACGGTTCTCTTTTCGCAAGCTCGTTTGGGGACGGTTCTCTATACCTCTTTGGCTTTCTTACAATAAAAGCCAGAGAACCGTCCCCAAAAAATTTAACTTTTGTTTAGAAAAATTTAATCAAAATACATTAAATATTACTATAATATTAATTTTTCCAACCTATGTCTAGACAACCAAGAATAGCTCCACCAAATTTTATCTATCATGTAATAACGCGCGGCAACAACAAACAAAAAACTTTTTTCGAAGACAAAGATTATGAATATTATCTTCACCTATTGGACAAATACAAAAATCGCTACAAATTCGCATTATATCATTATGTTCTAATGAATAATCATGTACATTTAATGATTGAACCAACGGAAAAAGGCACTCTATCGGAAATAATGAAAAGCATAAATCTTTCATACGTGATTTATTTCAGAAAACAATATGGAGGGATCGGCCATTTTTGGCAAGATAGATTTAAAAGTTTATTAATTTCTAACGAACGATATCTCTTAAAATGCGCTAGTTATATAGAATTAAACCCTGTAAAAGCGGGGTTTGTTAAAAATCCCAAAGACTATAAATGAGACAGCTATAGATTCTATGCACAAGGAGAATATAATGACTTATTAAGTCTTAATCCAATGTATTTAAGCTTGGGAAAAGACGCTTTTACGCGAAGAAAAAACTATATCAACTTTCTACAATCAATGGAAAAAGAAAACTCCAATACGTCAATAGAGAACCGTCCCCTATAATGCTAAAATTACAATATGATAACGGAATCCCGCCGCCCAAAACAAAAAATCAACAAACTCAAAATAATCACCGCTATCAGTCTTTTTCTCGCGGGAACTTTGATATTACGTTTGATGTATCTACAAATTTTCAGAGGCAATTATTACCAAACCCTTGCCGCAAAAGAACACATGGGCTATACGGAATTGACCCCGCGCAGAGGCGAAATATTTATTCAGGATTATCACTCAAAAGAAACATTCAAAATAGCGACAAATTCAACTCTTGATACAATTTATGCGGATCCGACCCTTATAAAAAACCCAAAATACGTCGCAACAACTCTTTTAGATTTACTTTTCAACATACAAGATGAAAAAGCAAAGGATAAAGCTCGTATTGAAGCCGAACAAAAAAAATTAGATCCGAGTTTAAGCCAGGAAGAAAAAGATAAACTGCTCAAACCTTTTACGGACGAGGAATTAAAACAAAATTTTTATACGGATTTACTTGAAAAACTAAGCGCTCACACACGACAAAAAATCCTGATTACTTCCGATCTCGATTCGCAAACCGCCGAACAAATAACAAACGAAAATCTTTCCGGGATAGAAGTATTGAATACAAGTTTAATCGCTTATCCTCCACAAATAAACGACATATCTGATACGGCGGACATATTGGCTAAAAATCTTAATGTACCGGCGGATAATCTCGCTTCAATTCTACGGGGAAAAAACAGATATGTTATTTTGCTCAAAAAAACCAGTCCGGAAATATCGGAAAAAATAAAAAACATAAAAAGCAAAGATAAAGACGGAATGTGGAACGGAATAGGACTGCAAGCGGAATATTACAGATACTATCCGGAAAAAACGCTTGCCTCAAAAGTAACCGGATATTTAAACACGCAAGGAATAGGACAATATGGAATAGAAGAAAAATTCGATACTCTCTTAAAAGGACAAAAAGGGGTTTTTAAAATGCAAAAAGATTCGATGGGACGTCAAATAACAGTTGGGGACAGTGTCATAAAACCGGCCGTTGACGGAGACGACATAATTCTTACAATAGACAGATCAATCCAAATGGAAGCGGAAAGATTGGTGAAACAGGGTGTAAAAGATTATAAAGCGGACAGCGGACAAATTATAGTGATGGAACCGTCAACCGGAAAAATTCTCGCGATGGCCGATTATCCGGACTTTGATCCGAATTCATACGGAGATATATATGGAAAAGAGGCTATAAATTTAACCGAAGATGAAATAAAAAATTTAGTCCCGATAGAAGGAAAGGGAAGCTCTTTTTGGCTTTATCTGGATAAAAATACGGGCCGCAGAATTCAAATATTCAAAGAAGTATATCCAAACAATACAGTCGTATATAAAAAATATTCCAACATTATCTGACCGGCCGCGTATCAAAA
>CAZNCD010000091.1:0-3583 GCA_964571575.1 uncultured Candidatus Peribacteria bacterium | reverse complement strand
TATTAATATGTACCCTGCCGCTAGCTACGCTCGCTTCGGATATGCTAGAAAAATTTAAACAAAATATAAGCGGCGATAATTCCAAGAACAATTCCAACCGCAAAAACAATAGGCCAAGACCCGCTTGATTTCTCTTCCGTATGCGCGTTCGCCAAATCAGTCAACAAATCGGCCTTCATCACGATATCATCTTCCGTATGTCTGTCTATCACATTTTTAAAATCGTGATTCGCTATCAACTGGACAAAATTTCCGAATTTCACTTTCACGTAATCTTTTGCTCCGCCTTCAAGCGACTCTGTCCCAAACGGCTTTACGCCTTGCGCAGCTTCTTCAAGCGGCTGAACTTCAAAATCGTTTTCCGCTTCCGGAACTTCATCGACGATTTCTATTTTTTTGACGGATTCGCTTTTTTTGCGTTTATTGCCGTCATCTTTGATATGTATTTCGCGCATAAAAATTTTGTTTAAAAATTCGAGATAAATTTATCATAAAATCTGATAAAATGCTATAATTTGTTCGGTTTCATAGTTTCAGGCGCATTTGAAATTCGTAAAACTACATATAATAAACAAAAACGATTAACAATATTAATATGTCATTAAAAGAAAAAATACAAACCGACCTCACTTCCGCCATAAAAGCGCAGGATAAAACGCGTATGGACGCGTTGCGCATGCTTAAATCCGCAATAATGCGTTTTGAAACAAGCGGAGCAAAAAAGGAGGCATCAGACGAGGAAATTGTCCAAATCGTCCAAAAAGAGATAAAACAACGCCAAGATTCAATCGAACAATTCAAAGCCGGCAACAGATCTGAGCTCGCTGAAAAAGAAGCCGCGGAAATCGAAGTTTTAAAAGTTTATCTTCCGCCGCAACTGTCTGAAGAAGAAATCCGCGCGCTGGCGCAGGAAGCGCTTAAAGAAACCAACGCAACAACAAAACAGGAAATGGGGAAAGTTATGGCAACTTTGATGCCGAAAGTAAAAGGAAAAGCGGACGGAAAACTGGTAAGCAAAATCGTTAACGAAATGTTGAAATAAAAATTATTTCTTTGTTCCGCCGCGAGAATGAGAAATCGCTGTTTTTGTTCTTCCACTCGTTTCGTTTGTAATTGCGGAAATTCTATCCAATTTATTTGCGGATAAAATTTCAGGCGCCTCCGAAGCAAGCTCAAAATAAAATCCCCTGCCGACAAAAAAACACATTTTCCACTTCACGTATCCGGATAAGGAACGCGGAACAACAATTCGCCCAAGATTATCAATGGTACCAACAAACGCATGGGGCGCAATGGCGGAACGGAATTTCGAAGATAGTCGTTCCACAACAGCCTTCGGATAAAATCTTATTAAAACTTTTTCGCCCCGTTCTACGGGAATAATATAAAAACTTAAACCATCATTTTCAAATTGAGATAATTGGTCTCTAAATTCGGAAGGAACAGTAACCCTATGCTGTCTATCAAAATTCCTCTCGTGCATCCCGACAAAAGATATTCCAAGGTCCTCTAATGTTTTTTCCTGTTCCATTTTTAATACATTCCTTCCATTCCGCCCGGCATACCGCCGCCTCCATGATTATGCTCCTTTTTTTCTTCAGGCAAATCCGCGACAGCGGCCTCCATTGTAAGCAAGATACCGGCGATTGACGCGGCATTTTCAAGAGCGCTGCGAGTTACCATTTTCGGATCAATAATACCTGCTCTTTCCATATTCACGTATTCATCGTTTTCAGCGTCATAACCAACGCCTTTGGCCTCGTTCATAACCTTATCAGCAATAACAGCGCCGTCTTTGCCGGCGTTTTCAGCAATTTGCATAATTGGAGATCTTAAAGCTTTTTTAACGATATTAACACCGACGGTTTCGTCAGTCCCCATTGGTTTTAACATATCAAGAGCTTTCGCGGCTTGAAGCAAAGCAACTCCTCCGCCCGGCACAATCCCCTCTTCAATAGCGGCTTTCGTGGCCTGGACAGCGTCTTCAACGCGATGTTTTTTTTCTTTAAGTTCAACTTCCGTAGCGGCGCCGACTTTTATAATTCCAACTCCGCCCGCCAATTTCGCCAATCTCTCCTGCAATTTTTCTTTATCAAATTCTGATGTTGTTTTTTCAAGCAAAATTTTAATTTCAGCGATTCGACTATGGATATCTTTTTTGTCGCCTTTCCCGCCGATAATTGTTGTTTTATCTTTGTCCGCGACGATTCTATGCGCTTCGCCCAAATCGCTGAGTTCAACATTTTCAAGTTTAAGCCCGATCTCTTCGCTGATAACACGTCCGCCTGTCAATGCCGCGATATCTTTTAACATTTCTTTTCTTCTGTCGCCGAAAGCCGGAGCTTTAATCGCCAAAGCGCTGAATGCTCCGCGAAGTTTGTTTAAAACCAAAGTTGCGAGAGCTTCACCATCAACATCTTCCGCAATAATCACAAGCTCTTTTTGGCCCGACTGAACCAACTTTTCAATAAGCGGTAAAACTTCCTGAATTGAAGAAATCTTTTTGTCGGTAACCAAAATTTTTGGATTTGAATATGAAGCCTCCATTCTCGCCGGATCTGTTACGAAATAAGGGGAAATATAGCCGTTATCAAACTGCATACCTTCCACGACTTCTTTATCAAGCCCCATTGTTTGCGATTCTTCAACCGTGATAACACCGTCTTTGCCAACCATTTCCATGACTTCAGCGATTAATTCCCCTACTTCCGAATCCTGCGCTGAAATCGTCGCAACCTGGCTGATTTTTTCTTTTGAACCTTTAACTTGAACCGCCATTTTTTCGAGTTCGGCGCATATTTTATCAACGGCTTTTTCCATTCCCCTCTTGACTTGCATCGGATTCGCGCCAGCTGTAATATTGCGCAAACCTTCAGCAATCATCGCGTAAGCAAGAATTGTTGCGGTTGTGGTGCCATCGCCAGCAACATCGTTTGTTTTTGTCGCGACTTCTTTCACCAATTGCGCGCCAATGTTCTCAAAAACGTCCGGCAGATCGATTTCTTTTGCGATTGTAACACCGTCATTTGTGATGAGCGGCGAACCATATTTTTTGTCCAAGACAACGTTTCTGCCTTTTGGACCAAGCGTAATGCGAACCGCATCTGTTAATTTTTTAACGCCGCGGAGCAATTTTTGCCGCGCTTCGTCACTGAATGTAATTTGTTTTGCCATGGTTTTTAAAGATTAAATTATAAAAAATAAAAATGCGCCGCGGAAATCAACGACGCAAAAACTATTCTTCAATTACAGCCAACACATCACTCATGTTCAAAATCAAAATCTCTTTGTCGTCCAATTCCACTTCGGTTGGCCCGTATTTTGAAAACAGCACCATGTCTCCGGCTTTCACTCCCATCGGCATTCTTTTGCCGTCTTCGTTTAATTTTCCCGGACCGACTGCAACAACTTTGCCTTTTTGGGGACGTTCTTTTGAGCTCGTTTCCGGAATATAAAGCCCTGAAGCGGTTTTTGTTTCCTGCGTAGCAGGTTCAACCACAATATGATCATCCGTTGGATGAAGTTTTGATTTCTGTGTTGTCATATTTTTAATGGGTTAAAGGCTAAATTAGCACTTTTATAG
>CAZNCD010000090.1:0-3645 GCA_964571575.1 uncultured Candidatus Peribacteria bacterium | reverse complement strand
CTTGCGCTCAACGCTTATCACGCTGAACGGAATATTCAACGTCCTGCAGACGTTTCTCGCCGCAATCATGCTTTCGGTTGAACAACATTTGTTTTCTATCGACAAGACTTTTTTCGTCCGATGCGCCGCAGGGTCGCTCCAAAAACGCAAATGTATCCCGATGCATTGATAACCCGCATTTTTAAGCAAAATAGCCGCAACCGAAGAATCAATTCCGCCCGACATTGCAATAACCGCTTTTTTCATATTCTTCGTTTATATTGACACAAATCAAGGTACTATGCCATTATATTTTTATCATGTCACGTTGTTATATCAAAGATATTGATGACATAATCGCAAAGGTAAAAAATAAAATACCTCATTTTGACATTGAACGTTTTATAAATGCTTATAAATTCGCCCTGAAAGCCCATAAAGGACAGAAAAGAAAAGAGGGGGTTGATTATATAACGCACCCGATTGAAACCGTTAAGATTCTCGCGGATTTACGCGTTGATGAAAACACTTTAATCGCCGCGATGCTTCATGACGTCGAGGAAGATACGCCGAAAACAATCGATGACATACAAAAGGTTTTCGGCGAACATGTCGCTTTTCTTGTAAACGGCGTTTCCAAATTGTCCAAAGTTTATTATAAAAACGATATGGAAAAGCGACAGATTGAATCGCTTAGAAAACTGCTTTTACATACGACGGTAAATCCCCGTGTCATTTTCATAAAACTCGCAGACCGTCTTCATAATATGAGAACCATTAAATTTGTTAATCCTAAAAAACAATCGAGAATCGCGAAAGAAACCCTTGAGGTTTACGTACCAATAGCCAATCTTATGGGCATACAAGGCGTGAAAAACGAGCTTGAGGATTTGTGTTTTAAAAATTTATATCCAAACGAGTACATGATTTTTTCAAACAAAATACAAAATTTGGAAAAAGACCTTAAGCATATGGCTGATAGAGTAACAAATTTGGTTTTGCCGGTTTTGAAAAAAAATAAAATTAAAGCGGAAATAATTCAGCGCAAAAAATCTATATTTACGATTTTCAAAAAGATAAAATCTTTGAGAAAAACCGCGGATGATATCTTTGATTTAATAACTCTTAGGATAATAGCGGAAAACGTTGAAGACTGTTACAAAACCTTGGGAATAATACATTCTTTGTTTAAACCCGATCCCGGACGTTTTAAAGATTATATCGCAGTACCGAAAATAAATGGTTATCAATCTCTCCATACGATAGTTTTCAGCGAAAACGGCGTCCCGATTGAATTTCAAATCCGCACAAAAAAAATGCATGAAGATTCGGAAACCGGAATAAATTTTATTGAGCTTAAATCTATTCCGCGAAAATTATTGAACTGGATGGAACAGATACTCGAACTCCAAAAAGACGAACCCGGGATTGATTATTTTATGCGGGATATAAAAAGCGAGATTTTGAGCGACAGAATTATGGTTTTTGACAATAAAGGCAATTCCGCGCATCTCCCGGTTGGATCGTGCGTGATAGATTTTATATACGCCGTTGATCCGAATAAAATCGATAACGCCGTTGAGGCGGAAATTAACAGACGCAGAATGCCTTTGACCGCAATGCTCAGTAGAAACAACAAAATTAAAATCATCGTTTCCGAAAAAAAACATGAACCGAAGATAGAATGGCTTCAATATATTAAAACAAATCTCGCCCGCGCGAAAATAAGAGAAAAATTTAAGGATAAAGGACGAAGCGAAAAAATTTCAATAGGAAAAAGACTTTTGCAAAAATCTTTCAATATAACCGATTTGGGTTTTGTGGAAGATGTCAATTTCAAGGAAATACAGGATGTCTTATGCCAAAAAACGAACTGCAGCATCGCTTCGATGCAGGATTTGTACTCTTCCGTCGGAGACGGAACCATTTTGCCTTTTGACGTAATAAAATTTATTTATTTCCAAAAAAGTTCTAAAAAAGACAAGGGGAAAGACGATAAAGGTTTTTTTGGAACCGCAATCGGTATTGATAAGAAAGTGCGCATCCTCATAGAAGGGCGGGACAGAGCCGGCTTTGCGAACGACGTAACCGAGGTGTTGCGTGCGTATAACATAAGCATAATTAAAATAGTCGGATGGGTTGGGGTTTTTACAAAAAAAGTTTACGTAACCGTTGATTTTGTGACTCCTGATCTTTACATCCTGAACGAAATAGTAAAAAAACTTCAACTTATACCTGACACAATAAAAGTGGAAAGAAAATCCATAGGTCAATTTTATTTGTTTATCGGCGCCACCATATTGACTATTGCGGTGTGGCTTGCTCACCCTTTTATAATAAAAGAGATAGCATCTTCCAAAACACAATATACTCCTTTGATCATAGATTTGTTTATTTACGGCGGATTATCGGTGAATCTTCTTTTTGTTATTTTTCTTAAAAAAATCATGGAAAGAAATTTTCCGGGCATAAGGCGCGGGAAAATAATATGGATAACAACCGGTCTTGTGATATGTTTTGCGGCATTTATGATAGGATTTGAAATATATTCTTATGACATAAACCCCGACGCGATCCTCGCTACAATTATCATTCTTCTTGCGATTTTATACATCGCTATAAATTATTTTGAATATTGCAAGATTAAAACCTTGAAATGATTTGTCGGTTGCGCACTTACACGCTTACCCTGAAATAAATAATATCGCCGTCTTTTACCTCGTAATCTTTACCTTCAAGGCGCATAAGACCGCGTTCTTTGACTTTAAGCTCGCTCTCGGATTCGATGAAATCTTTGTAACTCATAACTTCTGCGCGAATGAAATGCTTTTCAAAATCCGTGTGGATTACAGCAGCCGCCTGCGGAGCCAACGTTCCTTTTTTTATTGTCCATGCGCGTACTTCGTCCGTTCCTTGCGTAAAATAAGTGATAAGCCCAAGCAATCTGTATGATTCTTTTATAACTCCGTTTAAGCCGGTATCTTTCAAGCCAAGGCCGGCGAGATATTCCTTTGCTTCTTCCGGAGACAAATCCGAAACTTCCTCTTCTATTTTTGCGCAAATCGGGATGACTGAAACGGCTTCATTCAAGTCTAGTGATTCTTTTAATTTTGCCCGATCAATCGTTTTTATTTCATTTTCGGAAATGTTTGTAACATATAAAATCGGTTTTTGCGTAATAAAATGAAGATCGCGGATTTGCTCTTTTTCTTCTTTTGTAATGTCTATATCGCGGGTCGGCACTCCCTCCGCTAATTTTGTTTTAATGCGTTCAATAAGTTCAAGATAAATTTTAGCTTCCGGCTTGCCGGATCTTGCTTCTGTTCCGGCTTTATCAAGACGTTTTTCGAGAGTTTGAATATCGGCTAAAATGAGCTCCGTATTTATAATTTCTATATCTCTTTTTGGATCGATTGTGCCGTATGTATGCGGGACGGAACCATCGTCACCGAAAAATCTCACCACCTGTATTATCGCGTCGCTTTCACGAATATGGGATAAAAATTTATTGCCAAGACCTTCTCCCTCCGAAGCCCCTTTTATGAGCCCCGCGATATCTTTGAATTCGATTGTAGCCGGAATCACGCGAGCCGGTTTCGCTATCTCAACAATATGTTTTATACGTTCATCGGGCACTTCAACGATTCCTATATTCGGATTTATCGT
>CAZNCD010000089.1:0-3659 GCA_964571575.1 uncultured Candidatus Peribacteria bacterium | reverse complement strand
ATATTAAGAAAAGCAACTAGCAAAGTTTCAGGCGCTTTAAAGAGAGAGAGGGGGTTGTCTTGTCGAGACCGTTTCAAGGAACGGCGGGCTTTAAAAAAAAGCGGTTTTATTGTATTCTTTGTTTTGAGTTTTGCGTTTTGAGTTTATGATTATAGGGCCTTAGTTCAATGGTAGAATGTTCGCCTCCAAAGCGAAACATGCGGGTTCGATTCCTGCAGGCCCTGCCAGTTTGTGTGCGGAGAGTGCAAACGCCAAAATCCAAAATCATCACGAGTGCTTGCGTGATTCCATTTTATAGAACCAAATCCCAACTTTGCTATTTGCTATTTGTTACTTCATAAATCTGTTAAACAGCGTATTGAATGCCAGCTTTGTGTCATTTTGATTGATATAGAAAAACAGCTCTGTGTACGTTGAAGCGATTTCAATAATATTGATATTTTGCATCATGAAATGTTGAACGAGAAAATGTATCAAACCCGGAATTTCGGTGTATTTTTCATCAAATTTGATTCCAATCGCGGAAATGTTTTCTTTTTTGAATTTTGGTTTTTCCGAAATTAAATTTTTAAGCATAGAGAGGAGGCCGTTATCGAAAATTATCGTTATTTCATTAACTCCTTCGCTGATTGTAATATAACTTTTGCGTTGTTGCGTTTTTTCGTAAAATTTATTTATTTTCGCATGTATTTCGCCGGTTTTGATGAATGTCATGATGCAAAGATTTGAATAAGTCGTTATGTTTTTTATTTCGTATTCTTCGGGTTTCGGCTTTAATTTTGAAAATCTTTTTTGGAGCCTTGACAAATTCATTGTTATCGCGCTTATTTTGATTTCCTTTTTGGTCCTGACTTCTATTTGCGGTTTTATGAACGCGGATAATTGTGAGAGATTCAACAGGCGGTAGCGGAAACCAAACTGCAGGAACGAGTTGCCGTTGATTATTTCGGTTATTGCTTCGGAGATTTTTATCATAATGTATTGTGTTATAAATTTAACATCAAATTATCTTTCTTAACATTTTTCTCAAGAAATTGTACCGCGAAGATATAAACAAGTAAATATGAAGTGTAATTATTTTTTTAACAATAAAAATATGGAAACATTTTATGACCCGTACAATCCGGATGGGAATCCGAATGTTTGCGATCCTTCAATGTCCGTTGATGTCAAGTGCGGAAATTATACGCTGCCTATATTGGCGAAGGAGCAATACGTGAGTAGTTCGGAACGCTGCTCTGATTACAGGCGCGCCTGCGAACTTGTTGACAGTCTTATTCAATCATTGTTAAGGCTTGAAGGTTTGTTTGAAAAAGGCTATGACGTTGCAAGCCTTGATAAGCTTGCAAGGGCTCAGTTGTGGTTTGCTTTGACGAATAATGGCTTCACGAGAATCCCCGGTCTTTGTGGTGTTCCACGCGGAAAAGAGGAAATAAATACGCATGAAGCTGTATTTAACGCAACTGAACCCTGGGAGATAGCAATGGCAATAACTCCTTACCTTGTGGCCAGAGATTTTTCCGATGACGAAATAGCCAACGCAATAAATTTTGCCAGGAAAAGAGTGAGATTCGTTCTTTAACTATAAAATTACGGAAAATTTACGCGATGTATGCGTATTGGGCGCAACAGGCGCAGTGGGCGAGGCGATGCTGTCCGTATTGAAGCAGCGTAAGTTCTCGGTGCGTGATCTCTATCCGTTGGCATCCAGTCGTACAGCGGGCTCTCCGATGAGTTTTAGAGGAGGGGGCCTTACTGTTGTTATTGATGTGGAAGATTTTGATTTTTCTAAGGCACAAATCGGTTTGTTTTTGGCTGGTGGTAGCGTATCGGAAAAGTATGCGCCGATTGCTGCGGATGCCGGTTGTGTGGTTAGCGATAATGTGCGTAAAGGTGCGGCATTAAATAGTGTGCAAATTGCGGAAATTTTGATTACCAAATATCCCAGATTGTTACATCTATAACATTTTATTATTTTTTCTAACATTTTTATATATAAATTATATTTATTGTTTGTGCAATGGTAAGAATTGCGTTATGCATACGGTTTCAAATTTAGAGTCCGCCGCTTCCATGGTTTTAAAGTCTCCGGAATTGGTTGGCGATATGGTTGGCGCCGCGTTTGAGGATTTTGTGGCCGCACAAAAAATTGCGGCCACGGTTAACCCGGACAGCAAAATTAGGACTTTCTATACAAAAGATGGGGCTATTTTGTTACCGGCGGAATTGAATTTATTGATTGAATGTTTTAGCGGCCGGCTCAGAGAACATTTTAATTTTAGCACCGGCGGAGATGAAGATTACATGAAAAATCTTGTTGATTCCGTCAGGCGCGCTGTTTTCGCTTTGCCTACGTTGAGTAATATAAAAGTTGCTTTGGATGAGGTTTTAAACGAAGACGTTGATACGAGACGGCACCTTATTGGATTTTTTGTTCCGCATGTTAATGGCGGAAAATGGCAAGATGAATTACCCAAAAGGCGTTTCGAAAAGATTTTAAAAGATCTTGAAAAGAAATTATTTCAAATATTTCTTATGGAAGGAGAAAGAGAATTAAGAAGGCGCTGTCTGGCTGCGGCCACTTTTAATACTGTAATTATAGGTTTTCCGGATCGTCATTCTTTGAGCAAAGAAAATAAGGCATGGGTTAAGGATTTTGCCTTGCATAGAACAAGTGAAGTGATGAATAAAATCAGAGAAAGGTTTGATTTTTATTACGCCGCGACAAATGACGTTCCAGCCGGCAATCAATCCCCCGAAGCCGTTTAAGATTTTTTATCCGCGGGAATGTTGAAATAATTAAACAGAAATTTTGCCATTTTGGAGAACGTGAAGGACGATGTTGTTTCAGCCCATTCGCTTGAACGCGGTTTGTCAAATTTTACGAGCATCGCGAAGCGCGGATTTTTTACAGGTCCAAAACCAAGAACCGTTGTTATCGTTGTGCCTGTTCCACTGAGCGGTTTTCCCTTGAAATAAGTTTGCGCTGTTCCGGTTTTTGCCGCAAGATAATATCCCTGTGCTTTTGCGTTGTGGGCTACTCCGTTTTCAACCGCGCTTATCAGCATTGCCGTTATTGTTTTTGCAGTTTGTTCGGATATTGCTTGATTGAGAGGTTGCGATTCGGTTTCAATTGTTTTGCCGTTTTCCTTTATTATTTTTTCAATGACATACGGTTTCATTCTTACGCCGTTGTTTGCAATTGTCGCGAACGCGCTGACCATTTGAAGCGGTGTTGTTGTTAAACCTTGGCCAAACGCGTGAGTGATGAGTTCACTTTCCGCCCAGTGCGAAAAATGTTCAATCCGCCCCGGATCTTCGTTGCTGAATTCTATATCCGTTCTGTCGCCAAATCCGAATTTTTTGATATAACTGTAAAAAAGCGTACGTCCGATTTTTTTGGCGACAAAAGTCATCCCCGTGTTTAAAGATTTTTCTAGCACCGTTGTCATGTTAATTAAACCGTAATATTGATTTGTTGCGTTTTTTATTTCGTATATGTCTACTTTTATTGGTCCCGAGTCAAAATAAGTTGTGTTTGGCGTTACGTCTCCGTCATCAATTGCGGCAGACATCGCGATCGGTTTAAAAACGGAACCCGGTTCATAACTTTCAAGCACGGATTTGTTTTGATACGCGGCCGGTCCGATAATGTTGGA
>CAZNCD010000088.1:0-4010 GCA_964571575.1 uncultured Candidatus Peribacteria bacterium | reverse complement strand
GGCGCTGTTTGGCGTATGGAACAGTTTAAAAAACAGAGAAATGCCTTTAAACTCTCCTTTTAAAAGAGGAATCTGCGTAAAAGTGACAACAATGACTCCAAAAAAACCGAACTCCGCTTTGCGGAAAATCGCGAAAGTAAGACTCACAAACGGCACGGAAGTTATTGCATATATTCCGGGAGAAGGTCACAATCTTCAGGAACACTCAATTGTGATAATCCGCGGAGGAAGAGTAAAAGATTTGCCCGGCGTCAGATACCACATTGTACGCGGATGCCTTGATACGCAAGGTGTACAAAATAGAAAACAAAGCCGAAGCCGGTACGGCGCAAAAAAACCTAAAAATTAATTAGAAAATTAACATATGCCGCAAAAACGCGTTTATTACATTCCGGAAAATTCAAGCCCTCTTCAGGAAAAATTTATCAATTGTATCATGAAAAAGGGCAAGAAAAATTTGGCGCGCAAAATTTTCAGCGACACGCTGACGGCAATCGGCAAAAAAGAAAGCAAAAATCCTCAAGAAATTTTTCAAAAAGCGATAGAAAACGTGAAACCGAACATTGAAATAAGACCGAAAAGAATCGGCGGCGCGGTTTATCAAATTCCCGTTGAAGTTCCGCCGCGCAGACAAATCTCACTCGCGATAAGATGGATTGTGCAAACCGCAAAACACACGCACGGCCGCAGTATGGCTTTAAAACTCGCCGGCGAATTGCTAGCGGCTTATACGGAACAAGGCTCGGCGTTCAAGAAAAAAGAAGAACTGCACAGAATGGCGCAAGCCAACAAAGCGTTCGCGCATTTGGCAAAATTTTAACCTTTAAGGGGACGGTTCTCCTTAAAGAGAACCGTCCCCTTTCAACCGTCCCCTTTTACGAACTATGACAGAAAAAACACCTCAAATCCCGCTCGAAAAATGGAGAAACATCGGAATCATCGCGCATATTGACGCGGGAAAAACAACCGTGTCGGAACGCGTACTTTTTTATACGGGCAAAACCTATAAAATAGGAGAAGTTCACGAGGGCGCCGCTGTTATGGATTGGATGGAACAAGAGAGAGAACGCGGAATCACAATAACCTCCGCGGCGACAACGTGTTTTTGGAAAGATCACAAAATCAATATTATTGATACTCCCGGCCACGTTGATTTTACGGCGGAAGTGGAACGCTCCCTTAGAGTTTTGGATGGGGGCGTTGTTGTTTTTGACGGTTCGCAGGGCGTTGAACCGCAATCCGAAACAGTATGGAGGCAAGCCGACAAATATAAAGTTCCCCGCTTGTGTTTTATCAATAAAATGGATAAAATGGGCGGAGATTTTTATATGAGCCTCAAATCAATACATGAAAGACTAGGACCAAACGCATGCGCGATACAACTTCCAATCGGACAGGAAAGTTCATTTAAAGGAGTGATTGATCTAATCGAAAAAAAGGCTTATGAATTCGGCGGAAAACACGGTGAAGAAATAAAAGAAATTCCGATTCCGGACGATATGAAAGAAGAAGTTGAAAAATACAGACACACGCTTATTGAAAAAGCCGCGGAAAATACGGACGCATTAATAGCGAAATATCTTGAAGGCCGCGAACTGACTGTTGAAGAAATAAAACTTGGCATCAGAAAAGGCACAATCAACGACAAAATGTATCCCGTGCTTTGCGGAAGCGCATTGCAAGATATGGGCGTTCAGTTTGTTCTTGATGCGGTAAATTATTACCTCCCCGCTCCGACAGATCTTCCTCCCGTAAAAGGAATTGATCCGAAAACCGAAGAAAAAATAGAACGAAATCTGCGCGACAACGATTCGTTTTCCGCGCTGGTTTTCAAAATCGCAACCGATCCGTTTGTCGGAAGACTTGCCTACTTCAGAGTCTATTCCGGTGTGATAAAATCCGGAAGCTACGTATACAATTCCTCAAGAGACGCCAAAGAAAGAATCAGCCGTCTGGTGCGCATGCACGCAAACTCAAGAGAAGAAATCGAAGAAATACACGCCGGCGATATAGCCGCAATCATCGGCTTAAAAAACACAATAACGGGACACACTCTTTGCGATGAGTCAAATCCGATTATACTTGAATCAATCAAATTTCCTGAACCGGTCATATCCATCGCGATTGAACCAAAAACAAAAGTGGATCAAGAAAAAATTTCTCTCGCTCTGCAAAAACTCGCTGAAGAAGATCCGACATTCAGGGTTAAATACGATGAAGAAACCTCTCAAACGGTTATTTCAGGCATGGGAGAGCTTCATCTCGATATTATCGTTGATCGCTTAAGACGCGAATTCAAAGTCGAAGCCAATGTCGGTAAACCGCAAGTCGCATACAGAGAAACGGTTCAAAAAACAATCGAACACGAAGAAAAATATATCAAACAAACCGGCGGTCACGGCCAATACGGACACGTTGTGTTTGTGGTCAGTCCGAATGAAGCGGGAAAAGGCTTTGAATTTGAAGATTCAATCGTCGGAGGAAAAGTTCCGAAAGAGTTTATTCCGGCAATCAAAAAAGGCGTTGAAGAAGCGCTTTTGAGAGGTATTATGGCGGGCTATCCGGTTGTGGATGTCAAAGTTGAATTGGTTGACGGATCATATCACGATGTCGACTCGTCCGAAATGTCATTTAAAATCGCTGCATCTCTTGGTTTTCAAAACGCCGCAAAAAGAGCGAATCCATGTTTGCTTGAACCTATAATGAATATAGAAGCCGTCACTCCGGAACAATATTTTGGCGATGTGATGGGTGACTTAAACGCGCGAAGAGGTCAAATTTATGAAACCGGCGACCGCGGCATGGCAAAATTTATAAAAGCGTATGTTCCGTTGTCATCAATGTTCGGTTACGCGACGGATTTGCGCTCCATGACGCAAGGCCGCGCAAGCTATTCAATGGAATTCTCAAAATACGAAAAGGTGCCGGGTAATATAGCGGAAAAAATCATTGCGGAAAAAACCGGAATCAAAAAATAGGTTGCAATAATAAAATAATTTGTATAAAATCACTTTCGCACAGCACGCCGTTCGCCGCACAGACCGTTCCGCACAGCGGAACACAGGTCTATGGAAATAAACTGTCGCAAAGCGACACCACACAGACCGTTCCGCACAGCGGAACACAGGTCTATGGAAATAAACTGTCGCAAAGCGACACCACACAGACCGTTCCGCACAGCGGAACACAGGTCTATGGAAATAAACTGTCGCAAAGCGACACCACAGGCGAACACAGGCAGATATAATAAAGTTTTAAAAATAATATAACCTAACCCAACAAAAAATGGCGGATAAAGAAAAATTTGACAGAAGTAAAACACACGTCAACGTAGGCACAATCGGCCACGTCGACCACGGTAAAACAACTCTCACATCGGCAATCACAAAAGTGCTTGCTGCGGCTTACGGCGGAATGAACAAAGCCGTAAATTTCGATCAAATCGACAATGCTCCTGAAGAAAAAGAACGCGGCATCACAATCGCAACTTCGCATCAGGAATATGAAACGCCAAAAAGGCACTATGCTCACGTCGACTGCCCCGGCCATGCCGATTACATCAAAAACATGATCACGGGTGCGGCCCAAATGGACGGCGCAATTCTTGTTGTTTCCGCCGCGGACGGCCCGATGCCTCAAACTCGCGAACACATTCTTCTCGCAAACCAGGTTAACGTCCCTTATATAGTTGTATTTTTAAACAAGGTAGATATTGCCGATAAAGAAATTGTTGAATTGTCCGAAATGGAAACGCGCGAACTTCTTAAAAAATACGGTTTCCCCGCGGATAAAACTCCGTTCATTAAAGGCTCGGCTTTAAACGCCATGAACTGCGGATGCGGAAAAGCGGAATGCGCCAACTGCGGCCCTATTCTTGAACTTACAAAAATTCTTGATGAATACATTCCCGATCCTGTGCGTGTTCTTGATAAGCCGTTCTTGATGCCTGTTGAAGATATTTTCTCGATTAAAGGACGCGGCACTGTCGCGACCGGAAGAGTCGAACAGGG